>JAGNNG010000528.1 GCA_017990795.1 Deltaproteobacteria bacterium | reverse complement strand
GGCTTGCCCATGCGCGCGCACGCCTCGGTCAAGAAGGTCCGCGCCAGGATCGGCAGCTCTCGCGTGCGGTCACGCAGCGGCGGCAGGTGCAGCACGGCACCACTCAGGCGAAAGTACAGGTCCTGACGGAAGCGGCCCTGCGCCGACTCCTCCGCCAGCTTGCGATTGGTGGCAGCGACGATGCGAATGTCGATCGAGCGCTCTTTGGTGTCGCCCACGCGGGTGATGCGCTTCTGCTCCAGCGCCCGCAGCAGCTTGGCCTGCAGGCCCAGCGACAGCTCGCCAATCTCGTCTAGGAACAGGGTGCCGCCTTGCGCCGCTTCCAGCAGGCCGACTTTTTGTGCGACAGCGCCGGTAAAGGCCCCTTTCTCGTGGCCAAACAGCTCGCTCTCGGCCAGCGTCTCGGGTAGCGCCGCGCAGTTCAGGCTCACCAGCCGCCCTGCCGCCCGCCGCGAGCGCTGATGCAGCGCCTGCGCCGCAATCTCCTTGCCGGTCCCGGTCTCGCCACACACCAGCACCGGCAGGTCACTTGGCGCCAGCCGCTCGATCAAGGTGTAAAGACGCAGCATCGCGGGATCGGCCAGCACCACTTGCTTGTCGCCAAGCTGCAGCATCGTCACTGCCGCCGCGGCGGTGCGCACCTGCCCCACCGGTGCCGCCTCCATCGCCGCCCGCGCGCCCAGCAGCAGCGCGTGTGCGTGATAGCCATCGTCGGGACAGCCTGCCACCCCAGCCTTGATCTGCGGCACCAAGCCAACCAGCGACTCGACCAGGCGCTCGGCTACAAGCTCGGCATCGGCGACATCGCGGTCGGGTAGCAGCAGCAGCACATGCGTCTGCGAGCCCCACGCCAGCACATCCACCAGCTGCGCCTCAGCCCCCAGCTGCAATTCCACCCGCACCCGAGAGGCCGAGTCCAAGTCGCCCACATACAGCGCCACCACCGACACAGGCCGATGCGACGACAGCGAGCGCTCGATCTCTTCTTCCAAGCGGGCCTGAAGCAGCGACGGCTCGTCATACAGTGGCCGACGGCTGGTGGTGCGCCCGCGATCCTGAAAAATCAGCGTCACATCGCAGACGGCGATGACATCTCCCGACGACAAGCGCCGAGGCGCGGTCAGACGCTCGCCGTTTAGCCGGGTGCCGTTGTGGCTGCCCAGGTCCGACAAGATAACGGCACCACCGTCGGCCAGCTCGCCCAGCTGCAGCCGCGCATGGTGTCGCGAGGCCGCCGGGTCGTGCAGCCGCACCATCACCTCGGGAGAGCGCCCGATGATCACCTCGCCTTGCTCGGGAAGCTGGCACAGCGACGACGATCCTGCTTCAACAATCAGTAGATAGGCCGGCTCACGCAGGCCCGCAAGACCGCCGGCAAAAGTGCGGCGAGCGTGGATGGTCTGCGTGGCGTCAGGACTTGCTGCGGTGGGGCTACGGTGGCTCATGCGCGTGTTTGGATTCCAGTGGGCGAATTCTATCAGCATGGGCCCCGCCTGCGCCGCCGTCGTGGTGGCTTTTTACTTGTCGGCCTGCCCTGGGTTACTCTTTTGGCTGGTACTCAGCCGAGAAAGTCACCGTGGCCGCCGTGGACCCAGAACAGCCCGACCCGCTTAAACTTGGATACTTGCCGACGCAAGATCACAGTGCTGCAGCGACGGCAAGGACCGAGCTTGGACTGAAAGCCAAGGCCACAGCTGAGGCGCCCGTACCGCCCGCAGCCAGTCCAGGCAGCGACGCCGCAGCACTGTTGCCGACGCGCGACTATGGTCCGCAGCCAGGCTCGGTGACGCCGCAGTCCAAAGATGCAGCAGCCCCGGCGGGCACCACCACAGAGGACCCAGCGCCGCCAAGCCTTATCGGTCAGCGCGTCGGTCAGTATCGGGTGCTGCGCGAGCTTGGACGCGGCGGCATGGGCGTCGTCTACGAGACGCTGCACGACGGCATCAGCCAGCGCGCGGCGCTAAAGACGCTGCATCCAGAGCTGTCGCGGAACCCGCAGTTTAAGAAGCGCTTTCTCAACGAGGCGCGGGCCACCAGCCTGGCCAAGCATCCGGGGCTGGTGAAGGTCTTTGACTCTGGCCAGCTGCACGACGGCACGCTGTACATCTTGATGGAGTTTCTAGACGGCGAGTCGCTGGCCAAGCGGCTGGGCGACGATGACGACCAGGGCGACCACCACCAGCGCATGCCCGAGGTGATGGCGCTGCGGCTGTGTCGACAGATGGCCTCGGCGCTGTCGGCGGTCCATGCCGAGGGCATCGCGCACCGCGACCTAAAGCCCGCCAACGTGCTGATTGTCAAAGACCCCGAGGCTCCTGCGGGCGAGCGGGTCAAGATCCTGGACTTTGGGCTGGCCAAGCTGCGGGCCGACGCGCAGCGCATTGGACCGGGCGACACCAACACCTCGGCCATCATGGGCACGCCCGCGTACATGGCCCCCGAGCAGTGCCGCAGCCTGCAGCAGGCCGACGGCAAGTCCGATGTCTACTCGCTGGGCGTGATGCTGTT
>JAGNNG010000527.1 GCA_017990795.1 Deltaproteobacteria bacterium | reverse complement strand
AGCGCCACCAACGAGGCCCCGGTCAGCGTCGCAAAGTCGAGGATCTCATCAGGCTGGATCTTCTCTTTTGCAAAAGTGATGGCATCGGCCAGCGTCAACCGACCCTCAGCGTCGGTGTTGTTGATCTCGATGGTCTTGCCCGCCATCGAACGCAGCACATCACCCAGCTTGTAGGAGCGGCCCGACGGCATATTTTCCGTCGCTGCACAAAGGACATGAACCTCATCAGGACAGCCGAGACCCGCCAGCGCATCCATCGCCGCCAGCACCGTCGCACCGCCGCCCATGTCCACCTTCATGTCCAACATGCCCTCTGTGGTCTTTAGGGACAGACCGCCGGAGTCAAAAGTGACGCTCTTGCCGATGAGGACGACTTTTTTGCGGGGCGTGCCGCTCGGCTTGTAGGTCAGGTGGATAAAGCGCGGCTCCTCGTCGGAACCCCGAGCCACCGCGAGATAAAGCCCCATCCCGAGCGCGGTACACTCCTTTGGACCCAAGACTTCAATTCCAAGGCCGTGCTTGGCCGCAATCTCGCCCGCTGCGGCAGCCAGCGCCGACGGGGTCATTGTGCTCGGCTGCTCGTTTACTAGGTCGCGCGCCAGCATCACGGAGTGCGCAACGATCTCGCCGCGACGTCCGCCCGCCTCCATGCCTGCGCGGTTAGAAGCGCCGACCACCAGCGTCGTGACCTCGGCCACCACCGAGCGCTTCTTCCGCTCGCCTGCCAGATATTTGTCGAATTGATAGGTGGATAGCAGCGCACCCTCGACGACAAACTGACCGGTTAGCGCGGCCAAGCCATCACCAAAGCCCAACTCGCTCCCATCGGGCAGCACCAGCAGCATTCGCACGCAGCGCGACGAGGTAGCCGCCCGGGTCGCACGAGCCGCCCAGGTGCGCACGTCGCTGGCCACAAAGTCTCGGCGCTTACCGACTCCCAGCAGCAGCACCCGGCGTGAGCCCAGCTTGCCGTGCGTATGCAGCATCAGCGACTGCGACTTTTTCCCGGCAAACTGCTCTTCTTCAATCAGCTTCGACAGCACTCCCTGCAGCGCCGCATCGAGCGTGCGCACGACAGGTGTTTCGACCTCGGTCTCAAACGTGGCCACCACACAGAGATCCGCCTCTGCTGCGGCCACGGTGCTGGCATCATCGGTTCGGAATGAAAAACGCATCCCCAAAAGATCCTCCAAATTTTCTGGTCGCCCTTGCTCACTGCGATGGCGTCTCGCTGCGCTGCTGCCGGACGAATTACTGTTCGCTCATCGCATGACCGGGGACAGAGTGATTGCCGCAGTCACTGGCTTGGCAAAGAAAATGTATGTGTCGTCACGGCTACACCTGCGCATCTAGCTTCTCTGCATCCAAGCAAACTCAGCCGTTAATCGGTGTTCGAGCTTACCACCACCCCATTCTCTGGCCTAGCGTGTGTATTCCAAAACCTACTTTTTTTTCAAATAGTTAGCTCGATCACAGGCTCCAGCTAACCCTGAACGCCGCCAGCAAACGCATCAATAAGCAAGCTGTAGCATCGCGCACCTCACACTCTAGTAGTAAGGCTGACAGCCCGCTTCGTTGACAAGCGGGAGCAGAGACAAGTACTTTGCTTTCGTGCGAGCACGCGGAAGCGATTCACTCACCGTCGACCAGCTAGGCAAGTGCAAGAGCACACCCGCGCTGCAGGTCGGGGAACCGCGGACAGAATCGCACCGGAAGCTGCGCAAACCGGGCGCCACGGTGGCTCGATGAGCCCGGCCCCATCAACGGATCGAAACCAGCTCAAAGCCCTGCTCGATCGACGACTGATTATCATCGCTGGCAAGGGGGGAGTTGGACGCACGACGGTGGCCGCCGCCTTGGCCCTACGCGCCGCCCGACAAGGCAAGCGCGTGCTGCTCGCTCAGACCAAGAGCAAAGACCGCCTGCCGCAGCTGTTCGGCGTGCGTCGTAACTTCGCCGAAGTGCAGCCAGTCACCGAGAACCTGTGGGCCGTCAACATGAGCCCCGAGGCCGCCCTGCGCGAATACGGCGTCATGATTCTGCACTCGGCGTTTCTGTACAAGCAGGTCTTTGAGCGGGATGTGGTGCGCGCTTTTTTGCGGGCGGTACCGGGGCTACTGGACTACTCGATGCTGGGCAAGGTGTGGTTTCACACCACTGAGATGGTCGGTAGCAAGC
The DNA here is from genome assembly GCA_017990795.1 of Deltaproteobacteria bacterium. Lineage (GTDB taxonomy): Bacteria > Myxococcota_A > Polyangia > Palsa-1104 > JAEUJZ01 > JAGNNG01. The sequence continues at coordinate 330 of JAGNNG010000527.1, read as the reverse complement.
CCCGTTACGATCTGGTCATCCTTGATGGGCCAGCGACGGGTCACGCGCTGACGCTGCTAAATATCCCGAAGGTAATTTTGGACACGGTGCCAGAAGGGCCGCTCACGGGGCCGGCTCGGGACTGCTACCAGCTGCTGACCGACCGGGCGCGGTGCCTGCTGCTCATTGCAACGCTGGCTGAGGATCTGCCAGTCACTGAGTCGCTGCAGCTGGCCTCAGGCGTGCGCAAGCTGGGCATCGGTCTTGGACCTGTCGTCGTCAATCGCCTGTATCCGCCCCGCTTTGCCAGTGGCCTGACAGCTCTGGCCCTGGACGAGCTGTCGTCTTCTA
>JAGNNG010000526.1 GCA_017990795.1 Deltaproteobacteria bacterium | reverse complement strand
GCTGTAGCGCAGTCGGAAAGCGGCCAAGGACTAAGCGGGGCAGGCTGCGTACAAGCTCCGGATGGCGCACAAAGAGGGCGCAGTCGGAGTGGGTACTACTAGTAGTGAGCATTGGCGCAGTCATGTCGCCCCAAGAGCTTGCCCAAAGGTTTGATAGACGCTGGATAGAAAAAGAAGGGCTGAATGGGTCACCTGAGCTTCCGGGCAAAGCCGACTACCCTGCAAATCCAGCGCCTTGTCACTATACGGGGCCTGCTTGGGGTCTGGGGCCTGCTATTTCCGTGGCGATTGACACAAGGAAGCTGCGCGCGGGATGCTAGGACCGTGGACGGGATACTCTCTGGGCGTGGGGCGCTGCTAGGGCTGATCGCGGTGACGCAGTCAGGGCGGGGCGCTGGCTGTCAGCTGCAGAGCGGTCTTTCTGGTTTCCTGCACCGCAGTGCAGACATGAAGGAGGCCTTGTGGCGGTAGATTTTCCCGAGTCTCCCAGTCAGCCTCCATTGAGTGGGCCGTATCCGATTAGCGACGATGGGATGCAGCCGCATGTGCTGGTGGTGGATGACGAAGATGGCGTGCGCCGGGTATTTTCGCGCGTGCTGATGCGGGCAGGCTTCCGCGTTACAGAGGCTGCTGATGGTGTGGCCGCGCTGTCGCTGCTTGGCACCAATCACTACGATGTGCTGCTAAGCGATATCAACATGCCCACGCTGTCCGGGGTTGCGCTGCTGGCGGCGGTGCGCAAGCGCAGCTTAACCACGCAAGTGGTGCTGGCCACAGGCAATCCCACCATCGAGACTGCGATGGGCGCGGTCGAGCTGGGGGCGGTTCGCTACCTGGCCAAACCGGTGGATCATCGCGTCCTGGTCGAGGTCATTCGCGAAGCGGCGCGTCGTCAGCGGGAGCTTGAGCGAGTCGGTGACAACAGTCGCCTGATGGCTGCGTTTGAAGAGGCTCTTGAGTACGCGCTTTTGTACATTCAGCCGGTGGTGTCGCTGCGTCGGCGCATGATCTGGGGGTACGAGGCGCTGCTGCGGACCACGGCGTCGCGGCTCTCTTCACCGATGAGTATCCTGGCGGCGGCGGGACCTTTGCAGCAGCTGGATCGGCTGGGGCGGCACGTGCGTCAGCTGGCCGCCGAGAAGCTCAAGCAGCTGCCGCCCGATGTGCAGCTGCTGGTCAACCTGCATCCCCAAGACCTGTTTGATAGCCAGCTGCAAGATCCACAGATGCCGCTGTCGGTAGTCGCCAATCGGGTCATCCTGGAAGTCACCGAGCATGCTTCCATCGGTCAGCGTCGTGATGTCGAGCGCACCGCGCAGCAGCTGCGCAACATGGGCTTTGGCATTGCCATCGACGACCTGGGGGCCGGTCATGCGGGCCTCAATCGCCTGCTGTATTTGCGCCCAAGCCTGGTCAAGCTCGACATGGAGCTGGTGCGCGGCATCCAGTTTGACTCGATGCAGCGCACGCTGGTCAGCACGATGATTCGCTTGTGCGAGGATCTTGGCATCCAGATCATCGTCGAAGGCGTAGAGACCAAAGAGGAGCGCGACGTCTTGGCGGATCTCGGCTGCGACCTGATGCAGGGCTACTTTTTTGCGCGTCCACAAGAGGGCCTGCAAGAGATTCTCCCCGAGCGCTACGAGCGCTAAGCGGTCGCCTTGCGGTAGTTCAAGGAAGGCCACCTCGCTAAAGGCGCGCTGCGGCTTGGGGCTGTGGCGACAGTCCGCGCGGGTCTTGTTTCCTGTGCTGTAGGCTGCGACGACGGGCGTACAATGCGTCGCAAGAGCTCGCGACAACCAGCCCGGAGGACGCCCATGCCACGCAAGAACCCGCCTCTCACTTCGCTTCGACAGCAACTGTTTAAGCGGCGGCGCTGGCAGCAGCTAGGGGTGCTGGCGACCTGGGCGCTGCTTAGCCAGCTGGAGCAGCCCGCGCTGGTTTTTGCTGACGAGGTACGGCTGGGCTCTGCCGACACGCTGCAGCTTTTGGGAGAGCAAGGTCAGCTGGTGGCGACGTGGGCCGTCGGTGCCCCAGTCTTGGACCTGCTGCGCGTGGGCCAGACGGTGTACGTCGCGTGCGGCCTGGAAGGCGTGCTGGTGTTTGACCTGGGACCTCCGGGAGCAGCCAGCCAAGCGATGATTCCCAAAGAGAAGGCGCGGCTGGCGGTAGGGCGCAATGCCGTGCGACTGGTGCAGAGCGGCTCCTCGCTGCTGGTGATCGTGGCGGATTATGGCGCGCTGTCCTACTCGCTGGAAAATCCGGGCAAGCCGGTATCGCTGGCGCTGCCACGCGGGGTCGGCGAAGTAGTGCCGTCAGCGCTGGGCTCTAGCGGGACCACGGGGCCGGTCGCGCCGGTTTTGGTAAATCCCCCGGCGGTGGCTACGCAGCCCGGTGCTGCATCGGCGCCGCCGCCTGCTGCAGAGCCGCGCCGCGCTGCTGTCTCTGCCAAAGTGGTGTCGGTACGAGGCGGCTGGGTCGCCATCGCGGCGGACGGGCCCGTTCACTCA
>JAGNNG010000525.1 GCA_017990795.1 Deltaproteobacteria bacterium | reverse complement strand
TGGAGTCGCTGGCGGCGAAGCTCCAGACTCCGCGCTGGCCGGAAGAAGTATTCGGCAAGCCCGATGCGGCGCGCGTGGCACGGGGAGCGATCCATTATCAAAAGGAGTGCGCGTCCTGTCACGACAGCGGCCAAGAGGGCAAGTTTCCCGATCGGGTGATAAGCCTTGCGGACCTGGGAACGGACCCCAATCGCTTGCGGAATTTTGCGACGCCGGTGGGCAGCGAGCCGTTTTCCCAAGCACTGGGCGCAGCGCTTGAAAAAGTCGAACAGAAGGCGTTTGCGCGCGAGCACATCACCGCTGAAGAAGCCAAATCGCTGGAACCTCCGCGCGTGGTCTGGCGCACCAGCAAGGGCTATGCTGCCCGACCGATCGATGGCGCGTGGGCGACGGCTCCTTATCTCCACAATGGCAGTGTCCCAACGCTCCTCGACTTGCTGCGACCACCCGCCGAGCGACCGAAGACTTTCCTGACCGGAAGCCGCGAGTTCGATCCCCACAAGGTCGGCTTTGTTCACGATGGCGCTGCGGGCGGCACATTCCTTTTGGACACCGCGCTCGATGGCAACCACAACACCGGACACCTCTACGGAACCACACTCCCCGAGGCTCAGCGCCTGGATCTCCTGGAATACCTAAAGACTCGCTAACCATCAGTCCGAGTAAAGAGACTGGGGGCGACCCCCGAAAAACCAACCGTTTGAGCAAGGAGCGTGGGGCCGACCGGAGAGCTTTTTTTCGGGCCGCCTGCGGCACGACAAAAAAGTCTCGAAGGGAAGGGGGGCCCCGCGCGAAACGTGCGGATAGTTATTCGCAGATCGTGTGGATTGAGCCTGGCGGAATGTCCGTGTTATAGCCGGTCCATGAAAGACCAACTGCGAGTGTGTACGCTGGCGCTGTGTCTGGGGGTTGTGAGTTGCACCGAGCCAAACCCGGACGTTGTCGATGGCGGAGACGTAGCGGCTGGCTTGGATCTGCGCGGCGACGTGGATCTGCGAAGGACGGATGGCGGCGGCGCGGATCTGCGATCGGATGGCCGGTGTCAGACCAAGAGCAGTGCGCTCCTGCTCAAAGATCGCGGCCAGTTTGTGATGCCGCTTTTGACCTGGGCACGCAGCCGCTATGCCGTCAGCTTTTACGACGACCACATCAAAGCAAGTGACTTTCAGGGCTACTTTGCGCTGCTCGATGCAGAGGGACAGCTCGACTCAGCGTCGCTGCGCACCGTCGCACCGGGAGGACTGGCCCCACGCCTCGCGTTCTCTGGAACCGAGTTTGGCATGTCCTATCTGCGCAGCAGCGGCGGAAAGTATGAAGTGCGCTTTGCCCGCATCTCGGAAACGGGCGAGCTGGTTCCCCGCAGTGACATCAAGGTCGGCGAAGCCTTCACCAGCCACGACATCACCTGGAATCCCACCCGGCGCGAGTGGGCGGTTGCCTGGAACTTTTACACCGGAACTGCGACTCCCACGGCGGGGGTGCAGATGTCCCGCATTGCCGAGTCCACCCCGCTCGGCGCGAGCCCTCCTGTGACCATCAGCAGTGGCAGCCAGATCGGTAGCTTTGCGGGGACCGGCGGCACCGCGCTGCTCTGGAACGGAGCCCGCTACGCACTGATTCAGGGGCCTCCCGGGGGACGACATCCCGAGCTAACGGAGTTCTCTGCAGAGGGTGCGGTCCTGCGGCGGATTTCCATCGGAGTCGCCGCGAGCAATGATCCGGCGCGCGCCGCCCTGGCCTTTGATGGCAGTGGCTACGGAGTCGTGTGGATGACCAGCTTGTCCGGCACCTCGGAGGTCCGCTTTGGCGTCGTAGGCAGCGACGGCGTCTACCAGTCCCGCAGCGAGCGCGTCCTCGGCACTCCCGGTCGCTACCAAGGCGAGCCGGTCATTGCCTGGAACGGTCAGGAGTACTTCGCCGCCTGGCACGAACAGACCCGAAGCGCCCCCGCCCAATCGACGCTGCACGGAGTCCGCCTGACCAAGACCGGCGGCATGGTCCAGCCCGCGCAGCAGCTCACCGCCAGCTATTCGATGTGGCCGCAGCTGGTCTGGAACGGCTGTCAATACTCCCTTGCCTATGAGCAGCTCGACGGCAAAGCGCAGGGACGGGTGGCCTACTTTTCCGACACGTTGCCGATGCCCTAACCAGCCGCGTGGCGAACCCGCTAGCGACTCTTCCTTTTCGCCGGTGGCGCCGCTTCCTTTTGTGCCAGGTAGTCTTCGTAGCCACCGCGAAAGTCACACAGTCCGGACGGCTCAAACACAAACAGGTGATTGGCGAACGACGCAATCAGGTTGCGATCATGCGTGACCACAAACACCGTGCCGTCATACTTCGCCAGCGCTTCCCCCAGCGCGACGATCGACTCGAGGTCCAGGTGATTGGTCGGCTCGTCGAGCACCAGCACGTTCGGCTGCAGCAGCATGATCCGCGCAAACATCATCCGCACTGTCTCGCCACCCGACAGCACCGCCGTTGACTTCTGCCCTTCTTCCCCTTTGAACAGCA
>JAGNNG010000524.1 GCA_017990795.1 Deltaproteobacteria bacterium | reverse complement strand
TAGATTCCCCGCTGTGAAGTGCTCGACTTCGGATGCAGTAAAAGGCCCTCCGGCCCCGGCTGGCTTGTGGCTGCTGCTGGCCAGCGCCGTGCTTGGCTGTAGTGAGCCGACACCACCGTCGGTGGCGAACCTTGTAGCGCCGTCTCCGATGGCCAGCTTGCGGGCTGCGTATGTGACTGCCGTGCAGCGCGATGCCGACCCCAGCTACCGAGCATTTTCTGAGGCGGCCAGCGGACTGCGCTTTGACTCCGCCGCGCAGCAGCTCGTCACACGACTGACCAGCCAGAGCGTACAGGTCGAGCATCGCAGCGGCGCCCGGGTCGACTTGGCCCTGCGCACGATCGACTGTGCCCGCAGCGAGACAGCGACAGAGAATGTCGCGCCCTCCGCGCACGGCAATCGCGTCGAGTACGCCCGCCCTGGCCTGCGCGAGTGGTACGTAAATGGGCCGCTCGGAGTTGAACAGGGCTTTGTGATTGAGGCCCCGGCCCGGCGCGCCTCGTGTGCTGGCCACCTGGCGCTGCGCGTCGAGCTTAGCGGCAAGCTACGCCCCGTCCTGGCCGCAGATCGCAGCTACATTGAGCTACGCACCGACGCGGGCCAACCAGTGATGCGCTACCAAGATCTGTATGCGCAAGATGCGACAGGCCGCGCACTGCCGACGGGCCTTGCATTAAACGGTACGCAGGTAGAGCTGCTGGTCGATGACTCCGCGGCGACATACCCGATTACCGTCGATCCACTGCTGCGCTGGGTTGAGCAGCAAAAGCTCATCGCCAGTGACACCGCCACCAATGCTTATCTGGGCGCCAGCGTCGCAGTCTCGGGAGATACCGCCGTTCTGGGCGCAACGGGCCTGACCGTCATGGGCAAAGCTAGCGCTGGCGGCGCTTATGTATTCGTGCGCACAGGCATGTCATGGACCGAGCAAGCCAAGCTCACCTCGACCGATCGGGATGCCAACGCGCTCGGAGACGCCATCGCCCTCTCCGGTGATACCGTCGTGCTTGGAGGCCGCTTCGTCGACGTCGCAGGCAAGGTTTACGCGGGAGCGGCCTATGTATTTGTTCGCTCGGGAACCACTTGGGCGCAGCAGGCCAAGCTGGCAAATCCGGTGCCCGTGGCGCTGGACTACTTTGGGACTTCCGTGGCGGTATCAGGCGACACCGTGCTTGTTGGCTCGCCGCGTACTGAAGCTGCGGGCAAGTCCGACGCTGGAGTCGCTTACGTCTTTGTGCGTTCGGGAACGACGTGGACCAAGCAAGCCGAGCTTCTGGCCGGAGACATCGGAATCCAAGGCAATTTCGGCAACGCCGTAGCCCTAAATGGAGACGAGGCCGTCATCGGTGCGCCGTGGCAGTCCGGCCCTGGTCGTCGCCTCCGCTCGGGCGAGGTCTATCTATTTTCGCGTAGCGGCACCACTTGGACCCAGACCGCTAGCTTACAAGCCTCCGACGGTGCAACCGATGATCACCTGGGCGATTCTGTAGCCTTTTCCGGCAATGTCCTGATCGCGGGAGCGCCCGAGGCCGATCTCCCTGGCTCCAAACTAGATGCGGGTGCGGCTTATCTCTTTACACGATCAGGCATGACCTGGACTCAGACCGCCAAGCTGACAGCCCCAGACGCAGCACTCGGTGATGCTTTCGGAACGTCCGTCGCAGCAACCACCGATACCGTGGCCATCTCTGCCCCCAAGGCAGATCTTATGGGCAAGGCAAATGCAGGCGCGGCGTATCTGTTTGTAAACAACGCAGGCACTTGGGACTTCGTTAGCAAGGTGGTGGCTTCAGACTCAATAGCGGGGATGTTGTTTGGACAGGCACTTGCGCTGCAAGGCAACACCCTCATCGCTGGGGCCTCGCTGGCCGCAGCCTCAGGCAAGACCAACGCTGGGGCTGGCTATTTCTTCGCTGCCATTCCCGCCAAGACCGATGGCACCACCTGCAGCGAAGCCAGCGAGTGTCAGAGCAACTTCTGCATCGACGGCGTCTGCTGCAATACCGCGTGCGGCGACGGCGCCCTTACCGACTGCGAGGCCTGCAGCATCGCGCGGGGCGCGGCCAGCGATGGCACCTGTGCTCCGGTCAAAGCGGGCAATAGCTGCCGCGCTGCAGTTGGTGGCTGCGACGAAGCCGAGGTCTGCGATGGCACCGCCCGCACCTGTCCCGCCAATCGCTTCAAAGCCAGCGGCACCGCGTGTCGCCCCGCGCTTGGCGACTGCGATATTGCCGAGACCTGCGACGGCACCAGCGCAGTGTGTCCGATGGATCAGGTCAAGTCGGCAGGCTCTGTCTGTCGCCCCAGCGCCGGAGCCTGTGACTACGCCGAGGTCTGCTCGGGCTTCGCGCTTTTTAAAAACTGTCCACCCGACGACGTAAAGTCAGCAGGCACAGTCTGTCGCCCCAGCGCTGGAGTGTGCGATGTCGCTGAGTCCTGCACCGGCACTGCCGCAGCCTGCCCCACCGACGACTTCGTACCCACAACCAAAGAGTGTCGCACCGCCATCGGAG
>JAGNNG010000523.1 GCA_017990795.1 Deltaproteobacteria bacterium | reverse complement strand
GGCAGCAGCGATAGCAGTCCCTTTCGCATGCCGCGCTCGGTGGAACTGACGGGGCTTTATAAGCGTCGGCACTTCCGCGAGAAGCTAGAGACCAAGTCGGGCAACAACCTGATGAATCGCTTGCGGGCGCGGGTTGAATCGGTGCCGGTGTCACGCAAGCGGTACGAGACGCTGTCTCTGCCGCTTTTGCGAGGGCTGGCCGAGGGCGCAAGTCGACTTATCGGTGAGTCGCTGGAGCAAGTCTGGGGCGTGCCGCGATTGACGGCGCTGGGCGAGCGGGCGCGACAAAAGTTGGACGACGTGGCATCGCTGTCGAAGCAGGGCGAGGGCATCTTCGACCTGTTTATGCCGTTTACACACGACAACTCGCCGATCTTTCGTTGCGACCATACGCGGGCGCTGTTTGCGCGACTGACGCCGCACGACCGCACGCTGATTCGCTGGAATCCCGAAGACATCAACTGGCGCGAGTACTTCCTAAACGTCCACCTGCCAGGCCTTGAAAAGTGGATCTTCCCGTCGCTGGATGAAGAATTCCAAGCGCGTCCCAAGACGGTCTACACGTACAAAGATCTGATGGAGATGCTGGAGGCGGCGACCAAGGCCTATCGCGGACGCACGGCGATGCGCATGCTGCCGGCGCTGGATGCCGACGGAGAGCCGATTGGTCATGGCCAACGCTACACCTATCACGATCTGCTGCAGCGGGCGGTGCGGGTGTCCGAGGTCCTGCGGCGGCTGGGCGTGACGGTGGGCGGCAAGGTCATGCTGCTGTCGGAGAATCGACCGGAGTGGGGCATTACCTACTTTGGCATCCTCAAAGCGGGCGGTGTGGCGGTGCCGGTCGACCGCGAAGCGAGCCTGGAGGAGATCACCAACATTGCGCGCTCGGCAGGGCTGCAGGTGGTGGTGTGCAGCGACAAGGTGCAGAGCCGGATTGATGTGCGTGGCGCACTGGCCGCGATCTTGCCGGACGTGAAGGTGCTGAGCCTGTCGGAGCTGATTGCGGGACCGGCGGGACTTTCCACCGAGCCTCTAAAACCGCTGGTCTTGACCGGTCGCGCCGAGGAGATGGCGTCGCTGATCTTTACCTCGGGCACGACGGGGCGACCCAAGGGCGTTATGCTGTCGCATCGAAACTTCACCTCGCTGCTGGCCAAGATGGGCGCGGTGTTCGATGTGGACAAGTACGACGGCTTGATGTCGGTGCTGCCTTTGCATCACACGTTTGAGTTCTCGGCGGGCCTGCTGATGCCGCTGATGCGCGGCGCGCAGATTACGTACATGCCCGAGGTCAACGCCGACGCGCTGTCGCACGCTTTTAAGGAAGCGCATGTGACGGGAATGGTCGGTGTGCCGGCGCTGTATCAGCTGCTGTATCGGCGCGTGACCAAGCAGTTGACCGACCGCCTGCCACAGCGCGCGGTGCCGTGGGTGCTGCGCATCTTTGAGCGACTGCTCGATGGCCTGCGCTGGTCGCGAGAGCGTTCGCGCAAGGTGTTTGGCTTTGATCTGAACCTGGGACGGATGCTGCTGTTCCCGGTGCATAGCAAGATGGGCGGCAAGCTGCGGCTGATGATCAGCGGCGGATCAGCTTTGCCCGTCGAGACGATGAAGGAATACCGGGGCCTGGGCTTTAACTTGTATGAAGGCTACGGCATGACCGAGTCTTCGCCTGTGCTGACGGTGACCCGGCCCGATGCGCCGCTGCTGCTAGGTAGTGTTGGTCCATCGCTGGCCGGCCTGGATCTGCGAATCGATCAGCCGGATGAACATGGTGTGGGCGAGATCATCGCCTCGGGGCCGAGCGTGATGCTGGGTTACTACAACGACCCAGAGCTAACGGCAGAGACGCTGAAGAACGGCTTTTTGCATACCGGGGATCTGGGCAAGCTCGACGACAAGGGCAACCTGTTTATCGTTGGGCGCAAGAAGGACGTCATCATCGGCAACAACGGTGAGAACGTCTACCCCGACGAGCTAGAGGACCGCTATCGCGAGTCGCCGTTTATCAAAGAGATCTGCATCGTCGGTCTAGCCGAAGCCAGCCTGAAAGAAGCGGGCGAGAGCGGCAGCAACGACAAAGGCGAGGCCGTGGCGTGTCTGCTGGTGCCTGCGTATGACGCGCCTCAGGCCGAGGGCTTGTCTCGCGAGGAGGTTCGCGACAAGGTTCGTGAGCACATCCGCAGCGTCTCGGGCAAGCTTCCGGTTCCCAAGCGCATCAAGATCCTGCACCTGACGGATCTAGAGATGCAAAAGACCGCCACGCGCAAGGTGAAGCGCAAAGCGGTGGTCGAGGAGCTGCGGCGACTGGAGCGCACCAAGCGGCAAGCACAGGCTGCGTTGTCGACGGGCGCCGGCGCAAGTCAGGGCAGTGGCGACTGGCTGCTAAACCTGCTGGCCGATGTAACTGGCAAGGCGCGCTCCGAGGTCAAAGAGTCGGCGACGATGCAGGAGCTGGGTGTGGATAGCCTCAGCTTTGCCGAGCTGGGTGTGGCGCTGGAAGCCGCAGGCG
>JAGNNG010000044.1 GCA_017990795.1 Deltaproteobacteria bacterium | reverse complement strand
ATGCTGACCTGGCTTGCGGGCGGGGTTGCCGCCGTGGGCTTTTGGCTGACATCGTCACCGACGACGTGCGGTCCCAGATCTACTTCCGCCAACCGACGCCGGACTGGAGAGCGACCGGCAAACACCGCCCAGACATCACTGCGTCGGCGACGCTGCAGCAGGGACAGCGAGCGCAGCTCAGTCTCGGGGGCCAGTACCACGTAGTAGTCGCGATCTCCGGTGAGCAGGATGTGGACGCCGGGCTCCTCGCGATGCTGCTTGAAGGTCGCCGCCGCGCTGCTTCCGCTGTCGCGCAGGGTCGCTGGAATGTCGCGGGTGGCAGCAGGAATGCGTAGCACCAGTGGGGGCACAGACGGGGATGGTTGCGCGGGCATGGGCTCCTCCTTGGACGATTTCCCGAGTGTTCCGGCCTGGAGCAGCGGTCACAGCGGGCACCACTGACCAGCGGTCAGTTACAGGAACATAAAGTAACGCTCGGGGATGTCATCTAACTGCATGCTGCCTGCGCAGCGGGTACAGGGCGGGCTTGGCGCTCGGCGGTGCAGCTGCTTTTGGGCGTCGCGCAGGTCGCGATCTACGACGATTAGCTGCTCCTCATCCAGGCCGCAGCGCGAGCACTGGTAGGGGGCGAAAAACGAGACCACCTCGGTGTGATCCAGCAGGTTGCTGATGGCGTTGGCTTGCTGGACAAAAGCAATCGGGCACTCGTGCAGCCGGATGCGTGAGGCCAGGGGCAGCGGGCGCGCAGGCGTCACGGCGGTTAGCGAGCGCATGAGCTCCACCCAGCTTTGAATGCTGTCGGAGCTGATGCGGCGAAAGTCGCTCATGTAAAAGTCGAGCTGGCCGCGCAGCCGGGTCAGGGGCGTTAGATCCGAGTCAGCCCCGAGCACGCCCGAGAGCTTGATGACCAGGCGATCTGGCTCGGTGATGATGTTCCAGCGAAAGGTGCGGTTGCTGGCCTGGCCCTGCAGGTGCTCGCGAATCGAGGAGCGCTCAGCGTCAGCAGCATCAAAGCGGATGGCCACGCCCAGGTCGGGGCTGTAGGTCTCGTGCTCGATGCGCACCACGCGACCGTGCAGCAGGGTCTCGATGGAGGCGTGGGGCAGGTGCAGCTTCAGGTACAGGCGATCCCCAAGTTTGACGCTGAGCGAGCGCCGGGTCCGCAGCAGGAGCCCGTCGGCAGAGAGGTCAATGGTGGTGCCAAGGTAGCTGTCCGGGGCTGCCGGCGTGGTCTGCGAGGCGCTGGTCGGCGGCGCGGTAAAGACGGTCAGTGCCAGCGGATATCGCTCGCTGGTGCGGATCGGCAGACCGACATAACGCGCTAGCAGCAGCGGCAGGGAGGAGGCCTTGGCCGGCCACTCGAGCACTTCGTCAAACAGCGGAAAGTGGCCCGGTGCGACGTGACTAGGCGTGTGCAGCACCAGCACCAGCGGGAGTCCCTGACCACGTTTGTGCTCGCGGATGGCGTGGACGATGGCGACGGCACCATGCTCGCCAAGCTGCGGGCCGATCAGGCACATCGCGGCGCCTTGCCCAACTTTTTCAAGCAGCTCCGAGAGCGAGCGGACATGAACAAGCTGGAGGTCTTTGCGGTGCCAAAGTCCCTGGCGCAGGTCCGACGGCAGGGTCGGATGGAAGGCGGCGAGGATGATATTCACACGGTGATGTTAGCATTCGCGGCGCACGCTTGAATGTGTCCTCGCTCACAGCGAGGCGCAAGCGGCGGGCAGGCGGCTGGCTGCGCGGCACTGCAGACAAACTGACTGGGGCTGTGGGCGTAAATTGTTGAAACTCCATGAAAGCTCGTACTAGCTTCGCGGTAGTTGGAGGAGCCTGTCATGTTGAACCGTCGACAACCTCGTGATTCTTCTGTGTGTTCTGGAGTTTCTTCTGGTGGTGTTTCTTCTGCTACAGGTGCCGCTGGTGCCTGTGAAAGTGAGTCTGAGGGGACCGCGGGTCGGCGGGTGTGGTCGCGCCGCCGCAGCTTTACACTAGGACTGCTGCTGCTGGGCAGTCTGGGCCTGGGCTCGCTGGTTACCTGCGGCGGCAATCGCAGCGATGGTGATCAGAGCCTGGATGATACCGATCCCACTGCGGTGCGATTGGTGTCGCTGACGCTCAAACCAAACAACGACATCTTGCTGGTTGATCTGAATACGGAGGCCACCAAGCAGTTCTCGGTGCGTGGTCTGTTTTCCGACGGCAGCAGCGCCGATTTTACGCGCAAGGTGAAGTGGTCGTTGGACAACAGCGCCGTCGGCGGCTTCGTCGGACCGACGTTCAAGAGCGCCAACCTGCCGCAGAACAAGGTCGACTTCACCAAGGTCTTTGCCAAGTTCAACTACAACGGAAAAGACTTGGCCACCGTCGCCAATCTAACCGTGGTGTGGCTGCGCACCTCGGGCAACTCGCAAGACTTCTTTTTCAACCTGCCTTACAAGATCACGCCGCAGACCAAGCCGCTGACATTCTCGACGGAAGTGCAGTCGCTGGATGTGTTCTTTGCGGTCGATACCACGGGCTCGATGGGGGCTGAGATCAACCAGCTGTCGCGCAGCTTGCAGAGCGTGGTTATTCCCGGTGTCAAAGCCGCAGCGGCCAAGAGTGCTCGGTTTGGCGTCGGTGCCGTAGATGACTGGCCGACCGGTAGTTATGGCAGCCCGAACTGTGGCGGCGGTGGCGATGATCAGCCGCTGATTCTGCTGCAGCCGCCGACTGATGACGTGATGAAGGCGCAGGCCGGTGTGCAGCAGCTGCTGCGTGGCAGTAGCCCGCGTGGCTGTGGTGCAGATCTACCCGAAGGCCAGATGGAAGCGCTCTATCAGATCGCGACTGGCGACGGTCAGATGGGTGCCAATGCCAACATCCCCGCCAACCACAAAGGCATCGGCGGCGTCGAGTTTAGCGACGGTGCGCTGCCAGTCGTGGTCAGCATCAGCGACGCTTCTTTCCACAGCAAAAACGACATGCCGCCGCGTCAGTGCTTTGGCAGCAATGTTGATTACGGTCCAGATGTTGCGCCCTTTACGCACACGCGTAAGGAGACTGCCGAGGCGATGAACAAGATCTGCGCCAAGTCAGTGGGTGTGTCGGCCCTGACCGGCTCTGGCGATGACTGCATTGCGACCAAGGACCTGGTCTACTTCGCTAAAGAGACTGGCGCCGTGGTGCCGCCCGAGGCGTGGGACGTACCGATGCGTCCTGCCTCTTGCGCTGCTGGCAAGTGCTGCACCGGACTTCAAGGTGCGGGTGAAGACCCTGATGAAAACGGCTTGTGCCCGCTGGTGTTTAAGATCACTTCTGACGGCACCGGCGTGGGTGAGCAAGTGGTCGCAGGTATCGCGCAGCTAGCGCGCTTTGCCAGCTTCGACGTGGTCACCGACATTTTGGGCCAGACCACGGGCGAAAAAGGCGAGATGCTGCCGATGGACAAGACCACTGCCGACTTCATCAAGGAGATCGTGCCGCTGGATGCACTGCCGCCGCCGCCGCCGCCGTTTATTCCGCCGCCAGTCCTGCGTGCAGACGGCAAGGGCTTTGCCAAAGTGGTGCCGGGTAGCTTTGTGCGCTTTAACGTCACCGCACAGAACGAGATGGTCAAAGAGACCCTGCGACCGCAGGTCTTTCACGCCACCATTCGAGTGCGTGCGGGTGGCTGCGCAAACCTCGACTCTCGCGACGTCATCATCCTCATTCCTCCGACGGCGCCGACTCCCGGCTAGCGATCTCGATTCGGAAGCTGGGGACTGCTGGTTCGCGGTCCTCTAGCTGCCCAAGGTTTTATGGGCCTCTCTTGACGGTGCCGCTGCGGTAATAGGCGGACCGATAAGAGAGGCCTTTTTTTCGCGTCAACTTGCGGTAGCATCCGCGCCCATGGCTGCTTCTGCTGTCGAACTTCGTGATGCTCATATCCTAATTACCGGCGGTGCGGGCTTTATCGGCTCGCATCTTGTCGAGCGCTTGGCTCCACATAACAAGGTCCGTGTTTTAGACCTGATGCGTCGGGATGCGCTGCGCCCGATGGGTCTACACGAGCACAAAAACGTCGAGCTTGTCGTCGGCGATGTGCTTGATCACGAAGCGGTGCGCGATGCCGTAAAGGATATCGATATCGTGATCCACCTGGCCTCGATTGCCGGCGTAGATACGGTGATGAAGCTGCCGACGCAGACGATGCGCGTCTCGCTGCTGGGCACGGCCTACGCCATCGAGGAAGCCCATCGCGGCGGGCGCTGCCGACGGTTTATCGACTTTTCGACCAGCGAAGTCTTTGGGCGCTACGCGTATCAAGTCTCAGAGCTCGACTCGACGACGCAGGGCGCAGTGGGCGAGGCGCGCTGGACCTACGCAGTGGCCAAGCTGGCGACCGAGCACCTGGCGATGACTTATCACCGTCAGTACGGGTTTCCGGCGGTGACGATTCGCCCATTTAACATCTTTGGACCGCGTCAGGTCGGCGAGGGCGCAGTCCACCACTTCATCGTACGGGCGCTGCGTGGCGAGCCTCTGCATATCCACAACGACGGGTCGCAGATCCGGTCGTGGTGTTATATCGACGACATCATCGATGCGACGGTGTGTACGCTGGTAGATGATCGCGCGGTGGGTCAGGCGTTTAATATCGGCAATCCACGCTCGACGGTGACCGTGTATCACCTGGCGCAGCTCATCAAGCGGCTCTCGGGCTCTAGCTCTGCGATCGAGTTTGTGCGCTGGGATCACCCCGATGTCGAGCTGCGCGTGCCGTCGATCACCAAGGCCTCAGAAGTGCTCGACTGGAAGCCGAGCTTTGACTTGGACGAGGGCCTGCTGCGCACCATCGAGTGGTACCGCAGTCGGATGTAAGCTCGCGCCGACTACAGCCGGAACAGCGACGACGGCTCGACTTGGGTAACACCCGGCTGATCGAGCGTCAGTCGCACCACCGGCACTGGCTGCGGCAGGCCCTTGACCGACAGCGTGAAGCGCGGACCGACGCGCAGACCCGGGGTTTTCTGCAGCTTGTCGCCCAAATCGGCAGCTAGCAAGATGTCGCCAGCATGGGCTTCGCGCAGCATGCGAGAGCACAGCAGCAGTGTCTGGCCGTAGTAGTCCAGTCGCCCGCTCTGCGTGACAAGGTGGCATGGTCCCGCGTAAAGCCCGACGCGCAGCGACAGCGAGGCCGCCTGCGGATTGGCCGCGCGAAAGATCGCCAGCGCTTGCTGACCACTGACCGCCGAGCGCACGGCTGCTTCGCTCGACGGAAACGCCGCCAGAGCGTTGTCGCGGTCGGTCTTGATCAGCGTGCCGCCTTCGCGCTCGACCGCTTGTCGCAGCAGCTCGAAGTGCTCTTGCACCAGACTGAACGCACCGATGTCGCCCAGCTGCGTACACAGCTCGGTGCCGCCGACCAGCTCGCTCATCCACAGCCCGACGTAGGGGACCGCCCGCAGCAGCCCTTTTTTTAGCACCTGTTGCGAGTGGAGCTGGCGAAACAGCGGCTGCAGCGTGACCGCGTGGCCACTGAGCGTGTCGCGCTCCCACTCCAGGCGCTCTAGCTTCAGGTGCCGTGCCTGCCTGCTTTGGTGGACGATGGTCAAGGTGCCGTTTAGGCCGATCTCGAGCTTCTCTGGCGCGATGACTTCACCGACGGTGATTTTGGCACTGGCTGGCCCCAGTGTGGTCACGCGCAGCTTAGCGGTCAGGCCACCGCGCACGAACAGTCGAAACTCGCCGGGCTCGCCGGGAACGGTCAGCTGGGCTTCGCTGCTCGCCGCCAGCAGCTGCTGATACAGGATATGCGGCTGCTGCACCGGGCTCTGGCTGCTATACAGCGGCTGCTCATGCGGACACACTTCCGGCGAGGGCCGAAACGTAACCTCGACGGCGTTTTCGAGATCGCAAGGGATGCGCAGGTCGCAGAGCTGACAGTAGGTCTCCTCCGTTAGCTCGTGCAGCATCGGCAGGCGCGTGACCGGTAGGCGGCAGCTTGGGCACAGTACGTCCCAGCTTATCGCCAGCAGTCCTTTGGCCGCGGCGATCAAACACACGGACAGCACCGCCTCGCGACTGTTGCCCCAAGCATCGGCCATCGCGTAAGGCCGCAGCGAGCGCAGCTCGACGTCATCCAGGCTTTGCACGTGCTCGATCAGCTTGGTCAGCAGCGGATGTTGCTCACCGGGTAGCAGTTGCATCACCTCGGCTCGTGCTCGCTGCAGCGCTTCCTCGTCCAGCAGTGCTCCGCGATGCAGCGCATCTTCGCCCCGACTGCTGGCCGCAAGGACACGCTGAATCAGCGAGGTCAGGCTCCACAGCGTCACGCTTCCGTGCAGGCGCAAAAGCGGCGTCAGCATGCTCACGCGCGGCACCAGCGACAGCTCAATCGTCAGCCGCGTCCCCGACAGCAGTGGCGCTAGCAGGTACTTGGTCTCGATGCTGGCCAGCGCACCTTTGTGCAGCAGTCGCTTGATCGACAGCAGCTTGCCACTGATTAGCTGCGCGGGCGGCTCTGCAAAAGCGATCGAGCGCTTCCCCGAGCTAGTCCGCAGCAGGAACCGTGAGGCGCCATTTCCCGACAGTGGCTCACGTAGCAGTGGGACCTGACCCAGAGCGCGGTTTAGGCGCTCACAGTCGGCAAGCACCGCAAACAGCGCCTTAGGCGTCGCCGCGCAGTCCAGCTGTCGCCGCAGAACAATCGCCTCCAACAAGTCCTCGCTACCAGCACGGCGCATGGCTTCCTGCGGTGCTTGCTGTCTAGGGTTTCTAGGTGGTGAGCTGTGCGCGAAAGAGGCCTCTGAGGGCCTCGCCGCATGGCTCTGCATTCCGCCCACCAGTGCTTCTTCGACAACCATCCCTACGGTCTGGGTGCTGTGGTCCCAAGGAGTCAGGCCCGCCCTGAGCCTGCGCTGCTTGTTCCCTGACAAGTCGCTAGACCATTTTAGAAGCAACCTGCTTGAATCGTAAAGAGGTCGGGCACCGCGCCGCATTTTCGGAACGAAGCGCTGCCTTGGTGTGACACCGCGCTGCATGTTGGGAACCAAGCGCTGCTAGGCTGGGACAATGCGGTGCTGGCTTGGGACCGCGGAACACTTGGCCCGCAGTAAGCGGTCGCATCAGACCGCAGGAGTAAGCAGCCCATGAAGACGCGATCTGCTGTGGCATTTATCGTCGGTGCGCTGTCGTGGAGCGCCAGTGAATACGCGATCCACCGCTTCATCGGCCACGGTCCCAGGCGCAAGCGCGAGCCGGGTCTGCGCGGCTTTGTAACCCCCAGCGGCCTAGCCGCAGCGTTTAACACCGAGCACCTGGCTCATCACAGCGACCCGCAGTACTTTGCCTCTAGCTTTCAAAAGGCGATTGCGGCGGTGGTGGTCACTGGGGTTGCGGCTGCGGTTGCTAGCGCTGTGGCTGGCTCGCGGCGGGGCTGCGCGTTTGCGCTGGGCTTTGGCCTGACCTACGTAAGCTACGAGGTCCTGCATCGCCGCGTTCACACCCATGCGCCGACCACTCGATACGGGCGGTGGCGACGACGGCATCACCTGTACCACCACCACCAGACGCCGCGGCAGAATCACGGAGTGACCTCGGCGCTGTGGGACTACATCTGTGGCACCAAGAGTGCGCTGCCCCAAGGACAGCCGCTGCGCGTGCCGAGAAAGCTGGCGCCGCCGTGGCTGATCGCCCCGGAGACGGGTCTAGTGCGACCCGAGCTGGCGTCGGACTATGTGCTGGTGGGCAGCGCTGGTAGCTAGCAGTCGTCGCTGTGCTGAGCGACCTGGCAACTTGACCACGCGCTGCCCGCCCTTACTTACGAGCCGGACTTCGGGGTGCCGGCGACGTTCATGCCTTTGGACTGGTCGACGTACATCGTGCCTAGGCGCTTGTAGCGCTGCTCGGTGCCGCAGACGTCAACGACGAAGCTGGCCTCGCCGATGCCACCTTCCATCGAGCGCACGACCTTGATCTTGTCGGCTGGGCAGTTGTGGTCAAACGATGCTTGCTTGACCAGCGCTCCGGTATCCGACGAGAACCCCATCGAGGCGCAGCCACCCGCCGCCGCAAAAAGTCCAAGTGCAGCAGTCACAACAAACAGCGGACGAGCAAGACAGGATCGGGAATTTGCGTTCATTTGGCTTTGTTCCTTTGAGAAACGGGGGGTGCAAGGTTGCTGCCTGTCATACATGCAAGACCAGGTAGCCCAGTGTGGGCGATATACCTTCGTGCGCCGGCTGCTGTCAAAAGCTTGTGCGTGACACCCTGGTTCAAACAAAAATGACTGGCCGCGAGCCGACTGCGGGCAGCAGCGGCATCCCTACTGGATCGCAAAAGCAAACCGGGACCTCTGGCGTGCCGGCTCTGAGCACATTTACCCGGCGATGTTTTTTGGCTCAACTTGAGAGGCTGTGATGGCAACTGAAAAACCGGCAGAAGCGCTGCCGTTAGCCGTAGCTGCAGACTTGGAACCACATTCGGACGCGGCAGGGACGCGCGCTGAGGACGGGGGGCCAGCCCCTGCGCAATCGACGGCAGCTGCGCTTAAAGTTCTGACGGCAATACTCGACGCTGCTGGGCTTGTGAGTGATCCCCCGCGCACGCGGGCGGCGCTGCGCGAGGCGATGGAAAATTCACAGGCCCCCTCGCTGGGCGTAGGTGTACCCCCAGCTCTCCAGTCCCTGCTGTTGGCTGGGGAGGCACTGGGTCTGCGCTGGCAGCAGCTTCAGCGCTCGGCTCAGCAGGTACTAGCGTCAGAGCCGGTGGCCGAACTGCCCTTGTGTACCTGGATCGAGGCGACAAAGCCTGGGTTGTCCCCTGGCTGGCTGGTGCTCCACAGACGGCCAGGACAGCAGCTGATGGCGACTTGGTATGACGCGCTCCGCGGGTCGCAGCCACAGGAGTTAGCAGCAGCCGAGCTAGCCAAGCTCTTGGACCTAGGCAGCGGAGACGCGTCGCAGCTTTGGCTGCATCCCGAAGCAGCAGCGCCGCTATCGTCCCTGAGTGCGGATGAGCCAGCGGGGATGTCTGCAGCGCCGAACCAGACCCACGCCAGTCGCGGCCATGGTCACGGTCATGGCAGTGGTCACGGGCATGGTCACGGTCACGGTCACGGTCACGGTCACGGTTCGGGGCTGACGCCGCAGCGCCGCTTGTGGAATCTGCTGCGCAGCGAGTCCGGCGATCTCTGGGTCGTCCTTAGCTACGCGGCTGCGACCGGACTGCTTACGCTCACGACGCCGGT
>JAGNNG010000043.1 GCA_017990795.1 Deltaproteobacteria bacterium | reverse complement strand
GCGCAGCCAAAGCCAACGATGGCCGGCACATTCTCGGTTCCGGCGCGTCGCCCCTTTTCTTGCTGTCCACCAACCAGCAGCGGCTGGGGCAGCAGCGGTGGCAAGCGGGCTGCGCTTTTGTCGGTGCTCGGGCTTGGCCGCCGCAGGTTCGACGGACAAATCAGGGCCCCGATGCCTTTGGGCCCATACAGCTTGTGCGCCGAGATCGTCAGCAGATCCACACCCAGCGCATCGACCTGCAGCGGGATCTTGCCTGCCGCCTGCACCGCGTCGCAGTGAAACAGCGCCGAATACTCATGCGCTAGCGCGGCCAACTCGCCGACGGGATAGAGATTCCCTAGCTCGTGGTTGCAGGCGGCCAGCGATACCAGCAGCGTCTTTTGTTGCTGTAGTGCCCGTCGCAGGTCGCTGGGATCGATGCGGCCTTGTGCATCCACCGGCAGCACCGTGACCGGCACACCTTCGCTGGCAAGTTGCTCCACCGCTAGACGGACCGAGGGATGCTCTAGAGGACTTGTGACAAGCTGGCCGTGCTCACCGGCTTGGCGCAGCGCGCGTACGGTTCCAAGGATGGCGGTGTTGTTGCCCTCGGTGCCACCGCTAGTAAAGACGACGTTTGCGGGCGCTGCCCCGACCAGCGCAGCGACTTCTTTGCGGGCATGCTCGACTGCTTGCTTGGCCGCGCGACCCTCGGCGTGTTGCGAGGAGGGATTGCCGCCCAGCCGCGCGCCCGCATCAAGCATGGCCGTCAGCACCTCTGAAGCTAGGGGCGTTGTGGCGTTGTGATCCAAATAAATGCGCGAGCCTGCGGCGGTCATGGCTGGGGATGGTCCGTGGGATGCCTGTGAGGGTAAAGCTAGCGAGCTAGCGTGCGCATGCGATCAGTCGCACTGACCAGCTCGTGCGTGACACCAGGCTCGCTGGGGGCGTGGCCGGCGTCGCTGACGATGCGAAAGTCGGCTTCGGGCCAGGCGCGGTGTAGCCGCCACGCGGACTCCATCGGGCACACCACATCGTAGCGGCCTTGCACAATCACCGCCGGAATGTGGCGAATCTTGTGTACGTCGGCCACCAGCTGATCCTCGCGCTGCAAAAAGCCCATGTGATGAAAGTAGTGGTTCTCGATGCGGGCAAACGACAGCGCAAAGTGGTCGCCGGTAAAGCGCTCGACCAGCGCCGGATCTTCCAGCAGCTTGCTGGTGCGTGCCTCCCACTTGCTCCAGGCGCGGGCCGCTGTCTGCTGCACCTCGCGGTCGCTGCTGTGTAGACGCTGCCGATAGGCTTCCTGAAGGTTATTGCGCTCAGCTACGGGAATCGGGGCGACGAAGTCTTCCCACGCATCGGGAAAGAGCTGGCAGGCCCCGTCGAGGTAAAACCAGTCGAGCTCTCGCTTGGTAAGCAGGAAGATGCCGCGCAGCACCAGGCCCATCACGCGGCTTGGGTGCGACTCGGCGTAGGCTAGCGCCAGCGTGCTGCCCCAGGAACCGCCGAAGACCACCCAGCGGTCGATGCCTAGGTGCTCGCGCAGCGCCTCAATGTCGGCGACCAGGTGCCAGGTGGTGTTGTCCTCCAGCGAGGCATGTGGACGACTGCGACCGGCGCCCCGCTGATCAAACAGCACGATGCGATAGTGGCTGGGGTCAAAGAACCGTCGCTGATTGGGCTCGGTGCCACTGCCGGGGCCGCCGTGCAAAAAGACGATCGGCTGGCCGTTTGGGTTCCCCGACTCTTCGTAATACAGCTCGTGCAGCGGCGAGACTTTTAGAAAGCCCGTGCGATTGGCCTCAAGCGCTGGATAAAGCCCGCGTCGAGCTGACGCCGCAGCAGCGCCACCTGGAAACGGAATCACCTTCGAGACAGTCGAGTCAGCATCACCGGAGTTTTTCGTCATGGCTGGCGAGCCTAGCGAAAACCCTGCGGTCTGTAAACGCGCGTAGAAGTTGGACTTTCTAGTGCTACAGCAGGCTACGCAATTCCGGAATCTCCGACGGAAGCTACGTAATCTGAGTCGCCAGCTCGCGGGCTTTTTCGCGCAGCCGGTCTACTTCGCTGCGCACTTGCTCCATCCAGGCTGGAACCTGCGCTTCGTCGGCGGGCGGCGGAATGGGCAGACCCACACAGACCGCAATCTTGCCCGGCCAGACGCAGAAGTGGTCGCGTGGCAGCACGTCCCGCGTGCCTGAGATTCCGACGGGAATCACCGGGATGCCTGCCGCCTTGGCCAACACAAAGCCGCCGCGCTTAAACTTTTGCAGCTCTTTGCCGTCGCCGCGCGTGCCTTCGGGAAACACCAATACCGAGCGGCCTCGACGCACCAGCTTGCCTGCCTCGTGCATGCTGCGGTAGGCCGCGCGGGTGTCTTTGCGGTTGATAAAGACGAACCCGGCCAGCCACATGCTCCAGCTAAACACCGGCAGGATCAGCAGCGAGCGCTTGGCCACCATCACGACCTTCTGATCGAGCGTGGCATATAGCGCCAGGATGTCGGTCAGCGACTCGTGATTCGACAAGTACAGGTAGGACTGCTGCCGATCCAGCTCGGCGGGAATGTCGACCTGATACTTGATTCCACCGACGAAAAAGATGATCTGTGACCAGATGCGGGCGAGCGTCAGATACAGGTTGCCGCGCGGCGACAGAGGCATCGTCACGATGGCCAAGATCGACATCACCCCCGTCAGTAAGATGATGAAGATGCTGGTGAAAAATGCCCGTGCTTTACCCATGGCGCGCAGATACTGCCATAACGCACACCCTCAGCAGCAACAGGTTTTTCCAGCAAAGACGTTGTGACTTTCGCATGCGCCTTGCGCGCTGCGGTCCCGGCCCGGCTGGGGCTCGCCAGTCACCCCATCATCGTCAGCTGTTCGCGGAGACCTTCGGAGAGCTCGTGGGCGCTCGGTCGAGCGGCGGGATCGGTCAGCAGGCAGCGATTTAGCAGATCAATTAGCGGCCTGGCCAGCTGCGAGTGCTGCTCGTCCAGCTGCTTGATTTGCTCCGGCTTGCCTTTGCGCTTCGCCAGTACCGGCGCTTCAGCAAAGGGCAGCTGGCCCCGCAACAGCTCGTAGGCAATCACACCAAAGCTCCAGATGTCCGACGAGGGCTGGGCCCGCAGCGAGCCCCCGGCCAGCTCTGGGGCCATGTACAGCGGCGTGCCCACAAGTGCCCCCGCCTGCGTGCCTGCGGAGCGCGGGGCTCCCGTCCGTGAGACCAGCGGCGCGTAGGGCGACTGCTGGGGCTCCGGCTGGGTCGGTAAGATGGTACGCGCCACCGCCATGCCGTCCGTCGAGCGCTCGATAGCCAGGCCTTCCACCGATACCGTTGGCATCTCGGACTGGTCTTCGGCGATATCGCGCTCATCGACCAGCAAGTCCGAGGGCTCGGGCTGCTGCTCTGGCGCGGCATACAGCACCGTCATCTCTTCCTGCGGCTCTTGTAGCAGCGTCGACACGCCGAAGTCCGCCAGCTTGATGTGCGGGGGCTCTCCATCCTCGCCGCTTGAGAGCAGAATGTTTGCGGGCTTCAGATCCCGGTGAACGATGCCTTGGTCGTGGACCACGGCCAGCGCTTCCGCCACCTGCTGCAGAACCGGGATTGCGAACGCGGGGTCGCCGTATCGCTCGCGGAGCGCGCGCACCGTGCCACCAGACACCAGCTCCATCACCAGAAACAGCGCCCCATCATCGGTGACATCGACGTCCAGGATGCCCACCAGCAGGGGGTGCTGCAGCTTGGCCAGGATCTGCGCTTCCCGAACAAACCGCACCGACTGAGACTCGCGAGCGCGCTCACGCAGCAGCTTGGCGGCCAGGTGGCGGTGGTCGCTCTGGCGCTCGACCTCGTACACCGCGCCCATCGCGCCTTGACCCAGCACGTGCAGCACTTTGTACTGGTCGCCCAAAAACTGCCCCGGTCGCAGCACCGATGCTGGCTTTCCGCTGGGGGCTTTCTTCAGCAAGATCTCCATCAGTCGGTGCGAGCGCTGCTCGATCTGGCGGCGCAGCTCGTCGTTGAGCTGCTGCACTTCGGTGCGCTGCGACTCAAGCAGGTGAATCTGCCCTTGGACCTCGATGCGCATATCGTCCAGCGTCCTTGCGACCTCGGCGAGCTGACTGCCCGGCGGCATCGCGATGGGCGTCTCTAGGTCTCCGGTTGCTAGCTGCGTGGCGGCGCGCAGCAGCGCTTCCTGCTCGGCCAGGCGCTGCGCGGTCAGGGCGCTCTCGACCTCTAGTCGCAGGGCCCGCGTGGTCGCAATCGTCAAGGCCAGCTGGTTTGACAGCCCCAGCAGCACCGCTTCATCTTCCTCTCGCGAGGTGTGCCGTGCCGTCGGTAGTTCCAGGTACAGCACGCCCAGCACCTGCTCTTGGATCAGCAGCGGCGCAGCCATTCGTCGACGCTGCTTTTCCCCTCGAAAACTACCCCGCTGCCCCAGCTGGACGATGGGCTGCTTGGTCCGCAGCACCTCTTGCGCCATCAGTGCGTCTTCGTCTGCTGCGTCGGGTCGTGCAATCGTGCTGACCTCATGCGCTGCCGCCAGCACCAGCTCCCCCGTGCCTGGCTCGCTTAGGTAGAGCAGCGCCCGCTTTGCCCCCAGCAGCTTCACCACTTGATCGAGTGCGACCTGCGCATGCTGCCCCGGCTGCATCGCTTTGGTCGACGCCAGCGACAGCTGCAAGACCGACGAGTAATACGTCATCCGCCGCTGCACGCCGACGATGCGTCGCACCATGATCAGGCCCAGCGCGACCACGAACACCGCATTGCCCAGGTGGCTGACCGTCAAGTACAGCCGCGGCATCAGGCCCAGCGCGACCAGCACGTCATAGATGGCCAGCGTGGCTGCGGTGCCAAAGCCCAGCATAAACAGCCGCGCCTCATAGTCGCCGCGCAGGGCTCCGACTATGCCCACCGACGACATATAGACAATATTGACCAGCAGCAGCGCCTGCATCGGCAGCAGCGTTTTTAGGATCGGCACCACCGACAGACTGACCAGCACCGCCGCCCCTATTACGTAAAGCGCGTTCACCTGGGCCAGCCGCTTCGTCAGGCGCCAGGGGCCACGGCCAAACATGGTCAGAAAGTACGGGCACAGGAACGTTGGAATCAGGTACAGCGCGAACAGCTCGACGTAGTACCAGCCGATGGGGGCATCGACGACCAGGTTGCGCACCTGCACTTGGGTCAGCACGTACATGCCGGTGCTCATCGAGAAGCCTGCGTAGTAGCCGTATGCCGCCTGGCCGCTTGACTGCGCAAACAGCGCCAGCGAGATCAGCCCCAGCAGCACCAGCAGCGCCCCGATGCCGACTTTGGGCAGCTCGGTGACGAAGGCTCGCTGCACCAGTGCGCCGCGGCCTCCGAGCCATACCTGCTGGTACGGGCCGATCGTCCTGTGTGTCGAGTAGACCCGCAGCGCCAGCACCTTGCCCTGATAGTTCTGCGGCAGTGGTACCAGCAGCGAGCGGAAGCCAGCCCACTTGAGCGCTTTTTCCCCGGTAAACTCGCCGAAGTGGAAGATGCGCTGCCCGTCTAGATAGACCTCCACCAGCTGCTGCACGCCCAGAAAGTACAGCGTCGGCTCTGCCAGCACCGGCCCATCCAGCCGCGTCCGCACCCACAAAAATGATCGCCCTTTGCGCCCCGGCGGCGTATCGCCCGCGGTCGTCTGCTGAAACGTCCCCGGCGGTATTTCCGACTTCGTCCACAGCAGCTGCCCCGACGCGGTCACCGGCGAGTCGCCCCACTCGTAGCGCCACAGGATGGGGAAGTCGGTCTGATGCCCGTTGGCATCCACCATCGGGGCTGGCTCTGGCTCTGCTTGGGCATCGGTGTCTATCGGCGATGGCTCGGGCTCGGGCAGCTCCGGCAGCACATTTTGCGGTATCAGCAGCCCCGAGAGGCCGCGGATGAGCACCAGCGGCTGCAGCGGCGCTATTGCTGGCACCGGACTCTCTGCACTGGTGACGGTCGCGCTGCTCGCTGGCGCGGGGTGGGCTGCGACTGACGACGGGGTGGCCTGCGTCTTGTCGTGGTGGCGATGCGTTCGCGCCTGCCCAATTCCCAGCAGCAGCAGCAGCAGCAGGGGCGTGGTCCACAGCCCCAGGCGCCTTAGGTTCAGGGACTTATGGCGGCACTGCCGGTCACGCTGCGCGGGTGCGGGTGCAAGCGGCTTCCGCTGCGATTGCCGACGCTGAAGTGGCTGCTGCGCCCCCGCGACGCGTTGGCAAGGCACGGCCACGGTTCCGTGCGGAACCTGACTTGGCTGCGTGTCGCAACGTCGTCTGATGCGCTCGTCTCCCAATCGCGTGCCCATGCTCGTAGCTGTGCCGGTAGCAGTGCCAGTAGCCGTGCCTGCTGCAATCGATGGAGGCCGATCCGCCCACAGCCCCCTTTAGAATCCTAAACCGCCGGGCACTGCGCCGTCCCAAGGGTTTTCCACCCGCGTCAGCAAGGGCCGCAGGCACGCTAGCTCTGCGTACATCTGCGCCTCAGGTACGTCTACCTGAGTCGAGAAGCTGTCCACCTCTGCGACCACGCCCACGGCATCGCCGCCTTGGTCCATCACCAGCCCGCCATAGTCTCGCAGCGCAGTCGCGACTTTTTGCACGGCCTTGGACAGCTGGCAGGTCTGCATCGGGTCCACGTCGCTACGCAGAGCCACGACATCGCCATAGCGCAGCAGCGCAGAGGCACCGCTCTTGGGAACATCCACCTGGCTCGCGGGCCACGTAAATGCTGCATGCAGCAGGCTTGGGTGGACGGCCAGCCACAGCTTGTGCCGGATCGGGGCGGCGCTCCTCATCTCCGAGGCTCGCAGCAGCCCACCCAGCCCCGGCAGTCCCGCTGCGGAGACGCCGACGTTGCGATGAATGCCGCTAGTACGCAGGTCCACAATATTGGCGCTTTGCGCAAACGCTCGCTGCCCACTGACGGCAGGTGCGAACTGCCACATCTCGTAGGCCAGCTGCTGCGCTTCATCGACCAGGATGACGGTGCCATCGGTGCCCACCGGGGCCTTCATGCCGCGGGGCCCGCGCACCACAAACGGCGAGGCCTGATTCCAAACGTCATGGGCATGGTTAAAGTCCGCAAAGTCGATGCTCCACAGCGGGTCGCTGGGCAGGGCCGCGTACAGTCGCACCCCGTACTCTTGGTCGCTGACGGCCAGCGGCGCCACTTGCAGCGCAGCGGCTGGCAGCATCGTCTCTGTCCGCTGCGGCGACAGCTTGAGGTGAAACGGGCTCTCTTTGGTAAAGGTCGTCAGGGTCTGCCCATCGACCGCATCGGTCCATTGCACCTGCGCCTGCGGTGCCGAATTGTCACAGCCTGTCAGCCCAAGTCCCAGCCCCAGTCCAAGTAGGCCCAGCGCTGCCCCAAGCATGGGACTTGCGCCGCTAGATTTTCGGGGCTGACGTTGCCACTCAGAAGGGTCGCAAGGCCGCAGTGATTGAGAGCATAAAGACCGCATGGTTATCCTCCCTGGCATCGCGTATGGATGGTTGGCAATGCTGCTAGGGACTGCGTTTTGACCATGGCCAGCCCCGTGGAGCAAGTCTAACGATTTTCGGTCGACGCCCGTCGGTACGAATTCCCCGACAAGCCCCGCAACTGGCTCCCAACAAGCCCGCTTGTGAGGTCACAAAGCCCTGCTGTGCGTCCCCGGCGTCCGCCTGTAGGTCGCGCGGAGTCAAATCCGCAGCCAGAACGGGCTTTGTCTGCACGCCGGAAAAGAAAATGCAGGGCTTTCAGCTACTTGATGCGCGCGCGGGGTAGGCGCTAGGACCGCAGACGCCAGCTAGGGCCAAGCTCGCCCCGAATTGCGTGCCGAAATGCCTACAGACTGCCGACATCTGAGTGCGCGTAGCGGAAAAGGCGCTTGCAGCGTTTGGGGGCGCGGGGTAAAACCAGCACACTTTCACTAGCTCGCTCGTCGGCAATTCCAGATAAGATGGAGCTGCAACACAGCGAGTCGCTGGAAAACATCACAAACTGGAGAGACTCCCATTCGACCCGACAGCCGCCCCGCCCCAATCGAGCAATATCGTGTTAACCACCGCATCCGCATCCCCCGTGTCCGTGTGATCGGGGCCGACGGCTCCCAGATCGGAGTCCTCGAGACGCCAGACGCCCTAAAGATGGCGCGCGACGAGGGCTTGGATCTTGTGGAGATATCGCCCAAGGCCGTTCCGCCGGTCTGCAAGATCATGGACTATGGCCGCTTCAAGTATGAGACGGCCCGCAAAGAGCGTGAAGAGCGCTCCAAGCGCACGGTGATCGAAGTCAAAGAGATGAAGTTCCGTCCCAAGACGGACGGGCATGACTTCGACTTCAAGGTGAAGCACATTCGCGAGTTCCTCTCTGAGGGCAACAAAGCGAAGCTGGTGGTGCAGTTCCGTGGCCGCGAAATCGTCCACCCGGAAGTCGGCCAGAACGTGCTCAAGCGCGTCGTGGAAGCCTGTGCGGATGTCGGCTCGGTTGAGCAGCACCCGATGATGGAAGGGCGTCGTATGCTCATGATCATCGGGCCCAAGGGCAGCCAGCAGCAGCAGAAGCCGCGTCCGGCACCGGTGGCAGCAGCTCCAGCCGCCGCTCCGGCAGCAGCAGCAGCAGCAGCAGCCCCCGTGGCAGCAGCAGCGGCAGCAGCGCCAGTCGTAGCTCCTGCGGCCCCGGCAGCAGCAGCGGCCCCCGTGGTAGCAGCTTCGCCTGAGAAGTCGGCGTAGCGCGTAAGTAGCAGGCCGGGCGAGGGCACATGCAGTCGCAAGTCCTCGTCCGGCACAGTGGTATCTGGCAGCTCACCAGCGTCGTCCTTCCGACCAAGGACGGCTGCGTCGTCATCGACCCCGGCTATTTCCCTCGGGAGCTGGACGAGCTTGCGCAGCTAGCCGCCCAACATGGCGGGGCCCAGGCCGTAGTTTTTACGCACGGTCACTGGGATCACGTAATCGGCCACGCGCACTTTCCTCAGGTGCCGGTGTGGAGCAGCCCCAGCCTGGTGCAGGCGGTGACGCAAGGTCTACCGGTCGCCGACAAAAACCTGGCCGAGGCGCAGGAGTTTGATGGTCGCTGGTACGTGCCACGTCCGCACGGCTACGCCTGGCCGCAGCCGCCGCAGCTACGAGCCCTGGCCGAAGGGCAGGTCCTGACCGCAGGCGAGCTACAGCTGCAGGCGATGCTGCTCCCCGGTCACAGCAGCGATGGCCTGGCCCTGCTGGAGCGTCAGCGCGGCCTGCTGC
>JAGNNG010000522.1 GCA_017990795.1 Deltaproteobacteria bacterium | reverse complement strand
ACCGCGCAGTCCACGCGCTGCCCACCGCTGCTGAGCCGCGCGGCATCGCAGGCATTTAGCAAGATGTTCCACAGCACCTGCTTTAGCTGATCGGCGTCGATCAGCGCGTACTGCGCCACCGGCTGAGCGCTTGATGTTGCAGCGGCACTCACCGGCGCGCCGGCCACGGCGGCTGGCGACTCAACAGACAACAGGTGCAGCTCGATCCCGGCGGCCTTGGGTCGCATCAGATCGAGGACCTGCTGCAGAGCCTTTACGACATCGGTGCGCTGCGCGGTCACGCGGTTGGGGCGGGCAAAGCGCAGCACGCTCTGCAGGATGTGGTCCAGACGCTGCACCTCGCTGCCGATGGCCAGCGCTTCACCACGCACCGGACTGTCCGCGGGCAGCTCCTCGGCAATCACCTGCGCGGCACCGCCGATGGACACCAAGGGATTGCGGACTTCGTGCGCGATGCGGGCGGCCATCTCACCCAGCGCGGACAGGCGCTCGGTCTGCAGTAGGCGCATGCGCAGCTGGCGGCGCTCGGCATCGTCGCGCCGACTCTGGGTCTGGTCGTGGATGCGCCACACCGCTCCCGCGGGCGCGCCGTTTTCGTCACACAGAAGCAGCGCCGAGACATGCGCCAAGAAGCGTCCCCGACGCGCATCGGTGTGCTGGTGAAGAAGCTGCAGCTCGGCCTCGGCAAAGCCGGTGGTTTGTAGCTGCTGCGTGAGCACGAGCAGCTGCGCTCGGGCGCGCGGCGTGGCCCCCAGCTCTTGCGCCACCTTGCCCCGCAGCTGCGCCGGTGAGTAGCCCAGCACCTTCTGCGCCGCATCGTTGACCTGCAGAATCACCCCCGCCGGATTCAAGGTCAGGATGGCATCGCCGATGCTGCGCATGACCTTGGCCAGGCGCTCTTTGGCCAGTGCGGTCTCGCGCCGCAGCTGCTGGTTAAAGCTCAGATCCTCGACGGCGGCACAGAGCAGCAGACCGGCCATCCCGGTTGCAGCCTCGCCCGGTCCGCAGATGCGACGCAGCGTCACTCGCAGGGGCCACTCGTGCGAGATGCTGGGAATCACGCCGGGCCGCGCCGCAGTCACCGATACCGTCACGTTTTCCCCCGCAAGCACGCGACGAGAAAGCTCCGGGTTCCACAGCAGGTCGGCACTGGCGATGCGGAGCAGCTGATGCAGCGGCTGACCGTGGCCAGGACCGCCGACGCCGCTCTGACAAATGAGCTCGCTGCCATCCGGGCTGGTGGTGCAGGCCCACAACACCGGCGGCGGTACCGCCAGCGCGCCCAGCTGCTCTAGGCGCTGCGCGGTGTTCTGCAGCGCTTCTGACTCTAGCTCGGCCCCGACGCGCTCGGCATAGGTCAGCAGCAGATCCCGCTCCGGCGCCGAAAACCCCGAGCTGCCCGTGCGATCGACCAGCATCACGCCGAGCGCGCGCGTTCGCCCCAGCACCGGCACCACCGCAAACGAGCGACTGCCCAGCAGCGCATAGACCGGGTCGATGATCTCCGCTGGCAGCGCGCCACCAGCCAGCTCGCGCACGTTGGTGGAGATCAGCATCCGCTCCTCGCGCAGCGCCCGCACGAGCAAGCTGTTCTCAATGTGCAGCGGCACTTCTAGACCGCGCACTTCAAAGCCCAGCGCGGTCTCCACGGCGGCCACGGTCTCGACGGAGCGCGCGGTGACACCGATGGCCAGCACCAGCGACTGCCGGTCATCATCGACCACCGCCAAGTTGGCGCTGTTGCACGTCAGCATCTGCGCCACTGCGTGCAGGATCGACTGCAACGACCGTAAAGAGTCACCGGGCTCGATCACGGACGGCAGCATGGCTGCGGCCAAGCCCTCCTGTCAACGGCGACAAGTCTGCGTGCTGCCCCGCTTCCACAGCCGCCGCGCGCGCTAAAGAAACGGCGACATTTAAGGCCGCAAGCACTGCTGCGCCACTGGGCTGATTTCGGCGGTGGCGCGACGCCGGCACTCAATTGACAAGACCGGATTGAGTACGCTAACTAAGCCAAAATGATAGACGGAAAATACGTAACGGTGGTGATGCCAGCCTATAACGCGGCGACCACGCTTGAGCGCACCCTGAGCGAGATCAATCGCCAGGTGGTCGACCACATCATCGTCGTTGACGACTGCAGCAAGGACAACACCGTCGCCGAGGCCAAGCGGCTAGGTCTTCAGGTCGTGGTCCATGACAAGAACCGGGGCTACGGCGGCAACCAAAAGACCTGCTACACCGCGGCGCTAAACACCAACTGTGACCTGGTGATCATGCTGCACCCCGACTATCAGTACACGCCCAAGCTGATCACGGCGATGGCGTCGCTGATTGCGGTCGATCAGTTCGATGTCGTGCTGGGCTCGCGCATCCTGTCGGGTGGGGCGCTGCGGGGCGGGATGCCGCTGTACAAGTACGTGGCCAATCGGATGCTGACGGCGGCGGAAAACCTGGTCACGGGGGCCAAGCTCTCGGAGTACCACACTGGCTATCGCGCCTTTTCCCGTCGCGTACTGGAGCAGCTGCCGCT
>JAGNNG010000521.1 GCA_017990795.1 Deltaproteobacteria bacterium | reverse complement strand
CCTATCGGACGATGGGTTCGGGGAAAAAACGAGCGCACTCTACCACGGAGCCCTGCGGCGGTGGGATTCGGTCTGGGGAAACGCTCTCCACTGCCTGCTTGCGTCGAATCGGCCACGGCGGAGCCCTTGACGCACCGTCTGCAATCGGCCAAGGTGACCGCCCGTGTGGCAGTCTGTTTTCCGTTTGGTCGTGTTTTGCCTCGGGTTGATGATCCAGGTTCGGGGATCGGTTGGTGCAGAGGGAGTGAGCTTGCCCCAGCCGCCGCTTGCGCCTTCGCTGAATCCGCTGTGCGACAGCGCGCTGGTTCCGTGCGTCGCCATGGACGACTTGGCGGCGCATGCGTTCGCTCACTTCGTCATCCTGCCGAGCACGCAGCGGCGCGGTTCGGGGGTGGTGATTCCCTACGGTGTATCAATGGGGATTTTGGGTCGGCTGTCGCTCGGCATTGCCTCGCAGCTTGCGGTGGTGAGTCTGCCCGAGCAGCCGCATCAGTCGCATGGCCCGCTGCGAATGTCCGCGACCGTGCTGTTGTGGCCGCTGTGGCCGCTGCGCGTGCAGTCGGACCTGCCAGCCACGGGGGAATACGGTTCCTATTACGTGCCACCGCGCGGCTTTCGCTTGGGGCTTAGCGTGGATCAGCAGTGGCGCGTTGGACCCTTTCAGGCCGCCAACAGCCTCGGCCTGTCCACCGACTTGAGCATGGTGCGGCTGATTGCAACCAAGGCGATGGGACCGTTTGAGCTGACGGCTAGCTTGGGCGCTCTGGTCGATTCCCACCAACGGTATGCCACTGCGGAAGTGGGTGGACAGCTCGGGCTGTACTTGCCGGGAGTCCCCGCGTTCAAGGTGTCGCTAGATGGCCTCTTGCGTGGCATTCCTTCCACGGTACAGCCAGACTTTTTGGCCACGCTGCCCGATTTTCCGCTGCGGACGCAGGGGGCGCTGGGTCTTGGCCTTGCCTACAAACCCGATGCGCGGGTCGACTTTGGCGTGTCGGTGTACAAGGGCTGGGGCGGGATTGCGCCGGTGACGGTCGTGTTGCGCTTCCTGCTCGTCAGCGTGGGAAGAAGTTATGAGGGACGGGCGGCAACGTCACTGACGCAGCTCGGCGCAGATGCTGCGGCGCTGGGAGCGGAGCGTCTCCGTGATGCAGTGGAGAGGCTTCTGCGCGAGTCTCCATCGGACTTTCCGATTGACCCCAAGCTCGATGACCAGTGCTTCATTCGCGATGACGACGGCAAGATCATGGGCCAGTTTGGCACGCGCACGCCGGGCGGCGGCTTCTGCGAAAAGGACGGAGTGAAGGTGCCGATAGGACACATGCTGTGGCGCGATGAGCGCGGCGACAAGCTGTGTCGCGATCACCAAGTGAATCCGACGACGAAATCGCACGAGCTTCGTGACTGTCTGCTCTGGCGCAGTGGGAAGGAGTGGCATCCGGCGCATCAGGTCCGACTCAACGACCGCTGCGAGCTGCGCGATGACAATGGCGCCCTGCTTGGCAGGCTCGGCCAGCGCAGCGTAGACGGCAGCCGCTGCCTGTATCCGGTGTCGAGGAGCCACGGCGGCTATAACGAGTACCAAGAAACAAACGAGCAGCCGGTCGACGGCATTTTTTACACCGACAAAGAGCGCAGCACAGTCTGTGAAACCCCCGGCCTGCATCGCTGCTTTTTGAAACCAGGCGTAGGCCGAACTTCGCTGCGGAATACCGACGGCGAACGCTTTGCCAGCGGATTCGGCAAAGGAATCGACGAGCGCGTGGAAGGAGGCCGGAAGCTAGGGGAAGTGGCAGAGGGAATTGCCAGTGGCCGAGTTGGGCTAGGACCCATCAAAGATCAGCTCGTCGACGATCTGACCGAAGCGGCCCACACTGTGCGCGACCGCGAAAAGCTACGCGCCCTGGCGAAAGAAAAGGCAGCGGGCTGGCGACAAGCCATCGATGACTGGTTGCACAAGCCGACAGGAGACAAGTTAGAGGATGCCGGCAAGCTGTCGTCTGGGGTGGCCATCGATGCACTGTCCGGCGCGGCACTGGGATCAGTCGGACGCGGGCTCACGGGCGCGGAAGAAGTGGTCGAAGACGCAGCAAAGGCAGCAAAGCCTGGCCGCTTCATCGTTGATCGCAAGGGCAACGTGTTGATAGAACCCAAGGGCGGTTCCACCCATGGAAACGCAACCGGAACCTTCGTTGAGACCCGCTATCCAAATGGATCACCCGCATATCAACTGCATGAAGGACACCCTAAGACCAAGGCGAAAGTTCCTCACGGTCATCATATGGAACCAGGCTCAGGGCCTGGTCGTGGCCATGAAGGAGCGAGCTTGGATCGGTTCGGGAATCGGGTGCCTGCTGAATCTGCGGATGCTCACTGGCCCGTGAAACAATGACCGTACAAGAACGCTTCGAGCGATATTATTTTGGCGATTCCGGCATTCTGCGCATCGTAGTGGATATCGACAATCAGCTCTGCAAGCTAGAGCTAGACCGCGCTGCGCTCATACGAGACACGGAAAAGCCATTTGATTGGGA
>JAGNNG010000520.1 GCA_017990795.1 Deltaproteobacteria bacterium | reverse complement strand
TTAATGGTCGCGTCCGAGAGCTTGGCGCGACGGGCCAGCTGCAGTCGGCTCCACCCGATGGCGTTGCGACGGTCGCGCAGCAGCTTGCCAAAAGT
The DNA here is from genome assembly GCA_017990795.1 of Deltaproteobacteria bacterium. Classification (GTDB taxonomy): domain Bacteria; phylum Myxococcota_A; class Polyangia; order Palsa-1104; family JAEUJZ01; genus JAGNNG01. Next base: position 2,445 of record JAGNNG010000520.1, on the reverse strand, counting down.
CTGCAGCGCGCTGGCGGTCAGAGCCTTGTCGTCGCGCTCTTCTTCCTCGCTGGTCGAGCACTCGATGAAATGAACGACGGACTGGACGATGCCGATCTGCTCATTCCACGCCGCGTAGCGCTCCAGGATGTCGTCGCTGGCCAGGGCTTGCATGTGCTCGATCATGGCCAGTGCATGGGCCCGTACAGAGGCTAGACGCTGGTCACGACTGGGTGGTTCGCGCTGGAGCGTCTCGATCGTCACCTGACTGGTCTTCATTGCAGGACCTCAAAATAGACTCATCAATAAAAGGGGGGATTTGCGGTTACCGCGCAATCAATCCATAGATGAGTTTGGTTGACTTGCCAGTGGTCGTACCCGCGCCATTTCGATGACTTTGTTTAATTGTCGAAGCTGTGCTGACTTCTGCGTTTTGGGCCAGTTACTCTCGCTGGCATGTCCGGGCTATGTGGCATAGCGGATGCAACGCTATCGGCAAGTACCTTCGAAAAGCCATGGTAAAAGCTGTAGTTGAACTGATTACCCAAAATAACCACTGCTGTAGATTTTGCAGCTTACCACCCCCACCGGGCGCCACTTTGACGTAGTATCACGTCGGTAGCGCTGCCTTACGAAGAGGCCCCCGCGCAGTCTTGACAACTAATAGAGCGCATAGCACAAATCGCAAGTGAACGTCATATTAAGAATATCAATATAGTGACGTTACCCGCGATTTTCGGTCATGAGTATGTTTGATTTTAAGCTGCTTTGATTGCGTGCCGCTTCTTAATCAGCGATAAAGCCAATTCGTCGTCTGACCGCGCTCTAGCTTTGGCTATTAATCAGTATTTAATATGCTTAATCATAAGACAAATCCCGGATTTGTGCTGACTAGACCGACGTCACACATGAAAGCGAGACAGTGATGGACCCAGGGACACAAGCAGAGCGCTCTCGGATGCCCGAGCAGCTGGTCATCACAGGCGGAACCGGCGGCAAGAGCAGTCACGTTGCTGGGACCCAGGCAGAGGCGCGCGGGCTGGCTGCCACAGCCGCGGCGCAGGCGGTATATCCGGTGGCGCCGCGCGTACTTTGGGTGTCTGCGCACAGCGAGCAGCCTCGGCGTCTGGCCGTGCGCTGTCCGGGTGTGCTGTTTGATGGTGCGACGGACTTAGAAGCGGCTGAAGCACTGCTGTCCCGGCGAGGCTATGCGCTGCTGTGCCTGGATCTAGATGGACATGCTGGGGCTGCGGGCCTAGATGGCAGTGCGAGCTTGGCCCTGGCGGCGCGCTGGCAACGCGCTGGCTGCCAGCTGCTGCTGCTTAGCAAAAGCCCGACGGTGGAGGTGCTACTTTCGGCGCTGCGGCTGGGGGCGGTGGATGTGCTGCGCATCGACTCGGAGCTGCCTCGGCTGCTGCAACGCTTACGTGCGCTCGCGGAGCTTCCTGCGCAAGCGCACGAGCAAAATCTAAGGCTGGCCCCGAAAGAGGAAGGCAGTCGTACTCTTCGCGTCGGTGGTGTCGTCACTTGTGAGCCGGTGATGCGGCGCGTGCTGGCGCTGCTGCGCGACCTGTCGCAGTCCGATGCACCGGTGCTGATTCAAGGCGAGAGCGGCAGCGGCAAGAGTCGACTGGTGCGGCTTTTGCACGAGCTGTCCTCTCGGCACAGCCGCCAGCTGCTGACGCTGTCTTGTGTCGGGCTGTCGGCGGCGCGCTTGTCCGAAGTGGTGCAGCGCAGTGGTCATGTGGCGGCGCTGCTCTCGCCACCGGCAAGCAGCAAGCCTTGGTCGCCCGAGGCTGCCTGGGCTGCTGGGGGCATGCTGGTGCTGGATGAAGTGACCGCGCTGGATGCCGCTGCGCAGGCAGAGCTGTTACGCACCTTGCACCTGTTGCCAGAGCTAAGCAGCTGCACCAAGCGCGGTCCTCGACTGCGGCTGTGTGCGACGGCCAGCGACGACTTGGCGAACATGGTGCGGCTCGGACGCTTTCGCGCCGACCTGTATCATCGCTTGGTGGCGGGGCGTGTGGAGCTGCCACCGCTGCGCTCGCGTCGTGAGGATCTGCCGCTGCTCATTGTCGAGTTTTGGAGCGAGCTCTGCGAGCGCTACGGACGTACTGCCCCGCAGCTGCACCCAGAAGTGATGCGGCTTTTGGTCCATCATCCGTGGCCGGGCAACCTGCGCGAGCTGCAGCAGGTGCTGGAGCTGCTGCTGTTGCGGGCGCGGACTGAGCTGGTGACGGCGCGAGATCTCGACGGGCTGCTCACTGCGGTGACGTGTCCACCTCGCATCGAAATCCCTATCGGCTCGACGCTGGAAGCAGCGGAGCGGGTGGTGATCTTGCAGACCCTGGCCGCGCAAGGTGGCAACAAGGCCGAGACGGCGGCACTGCTGTGCATCTCGCGGCGGACCCTGTACGACAAGCTGAATCGCTATCAAGAAGCCTGCGCCGAGACCCCAGAGCCTCG
>JAGNNG010000519.1 GCA_017990795.1 Deltaproteobacteria bacterium | reverse complement strand
CTTCGCAGCACCGGTAGTTGCGGCCTCTTTCGCGGCTGGAACTTTCGCCGCAGCCTCTCCTTCAGTGCCCGGTGGTGGCGCACTCGGATCGGCCTGGGCCGCACGCTGCAGCATCGGGCTCAAGGTATGCGCCGCCGGAGCGACCAGCAGTCCCTGCTCATCTCCAAAGACCAGCGTGCCAAACTTGTCGAGCGCATGGAAATCGCCCACCAGCGGTGGCGACCAAGCACTGCCATTTTGCGGCTTGCCCGACGGCATATCCATGCGGAAAAAGTTCATGCGCCACTCTGTACCCACTTGCGGCGGCACGCCCTTGACCGCATCCAGGCGGCCTTTGACCGCGCTCAGCGGAATCGTCATCTCCACCGTCCAGCCCGTGTCTTTGTCGTCGCGCTTGTCCAGCGTCCCACTTACCGCCACAGCAGTCGTCAGCGGCGCATCCCAAGTATTGTCATTTTGCCGATACGCGGGCAGCCACGAGTCAAACGTCACGTTGCGCGGACTCACCTGCAGCTCGATGTACGTCTTGCCGTCGCCATCCGGGTCAATAAACAGCTCGGCAGCCTCTTGGGTCCACAGCTTGTCATCGTGCTTTTGCAGCGTGCCCCAGATGTCGGTATCGGCAAACTCAAACGCGACGTACAGGTTTTGATCGTCCCACAGCACCTTCGCCGAGCCTTGCTGCAGCGCAGGCGAGCCATCCATCGTATTTACAAACGCGCCGGTCGACGCCGCATCCTGCCAGCTCGGCTCGTCGAGCTTGCCGTCCATCGTCATCGTCACGCCGGCCTTGAGCTTGCGCGCCACCAAGCGCTTTGGCGGCGGCGGACCTTTGACCGCATCGCCAACGACCGGCAGTTGCGCGACCAAGGCTCGATTCTGTCCGTCTTGCGCCCCGCTCTTCACCGCGAAGCGCGATCCGCCCTTCCACAAGCCGGTATAGATCGAGACTTTGTCCGTCGGCCAGCTGGCTGGCACCATGACCTTGTGGATGTCGCGAATGATCTCGCCCGCCTTCCACATCTGCACCGGGTACTTGCCACCGATAGGGACATGGTCCGCATTCATATGCAGCCGCTTGTCGTTCGGAGCATCCAGGTGCACAAACAGCCGCCAGCCATCGGGCACCGCCTGCTCGACCTTGAAGTAATGCGTGACCGTGAAGGTCTTGCCCGCCGTCACCTTATCGGTGTCGACATCCGCCCCCAGATAAATCACGCGCCCCTTGCCGCCATTGTCCAGCACCGCGCCCGAGACAAATCGCGGAGTCGGAGCCGTCGTGAGCACATTCTCGCGCGCCGCTTTCACGTCCTCTTCGGAAGGCTGAGCAGTGTCGCCACCGGTCTGCTCCACGCAGGCGGCCAGCAGGCTCGTCGTCAGCAGCGCGGGCCAGATAAAACGCTGCCGCGCCAAGGACCACCGCCGCGCGTTGTGCTCACTACGAAAAGCCGTTCCCAAGAGGCGCACCATATTCGATTCCTCAATCTTGCGTTTGCGTCGGGTTGAAGAGAAAAACTGCCACCAGATCTACCCAGCTTGCAGCTTCAGTGCCGGTTTTATCGCGAACCACAGCGACCCGGCAAGCCTCACGCGCCAGCGAACGCAACCGCAGATATCCGTCGAGAAATCTGCCTCGGTCGGCTCCTAACCAACTTGCACGGCTACTTCGATGAAGGCCGCAGTCGCCGCACCACCATCGCCCCCAGCGCCAGCGGAAAGCTCAGGATCGAAAGAGCCAGCATTACCAAGCCCACCGGAATCCCCAGCGCCACATAACCCAGCAGTGCCAGCACTTCCCCAAACCGCACAGCCCCTGCCGCTTCATCGTCCAGCCGCAGCGCGCTCCGTAGCTCACCAACACGCTTGCTCAGCTGCTCCTCGTACGGGACGCGGTACAGGTTCGCGCTGCGTCGGCCCCGCACAAACGCCCGAGTCACTCGCTTCGGCGCCAGAAACAACCCCGAGATCAGCCCCGACAGGTTTAGCACCAGCGCCGCACCATAGTTTGAGCAGTTGGTCGCCAGCTCCCACGCCGAGATCTCAAACTCGCCAATCCAGTTGGTCTGATACCCGGTCAGAACATGATGCAGATCATGTACCCGCACTGCGCGCACCCGCGACGGCACGTTGGGCAGAAACATCACCATCGGCCCAACTTTTAGCTCTACAAACTTGTCGTTATAGCCGCCGTCGCTGCCAAAGTGATTCACTTCAAAGTACTGCTTCACTGCATCTTGCATCGTCAGCGAAGCATCATAAGTCGTCGTCGACATCGTCGTACCTCCCTGTCAACCCTTGCCCAGCACAGACGCGCTGCCGCACTTGAGACTCACGCAGCTGTGCAGTTCCTACTTCTTCGTCCTTGCGCCTTTTGCACTTCTGCCTGCAGCTACACGCCGACGGCTGCGCGTGCGCTTCTTCGGTGCTGCCACTACTTGCGCAGCAGCCTGCTCGGCGGCCACTCCGCGCAGCTGTAGATCGAGAGCTCCGCGTAGCGTCTGCGTCGCTAGCTCTGGCGACATTGCAGCCCCATGCACCGGGT
>JAGNNG010000518.1 GCA_017990795.1 Deltaproteobacteria bacterium | reverse complement strand
GGGGCTTGCAGCAGGCGATCGAGCTCCTTGACGACGGCAGCTCTGGGGACTGCGCCAGCGTGTAAAGCGCGCTCGGCGGCAAATTCAAGCAGGTGATTTGATGCGGGCTGGCTAGACATGGGCGGCAATGTAGCTGAAACCGCGCGCGCGGGTCAGCGGAGCTTTTTTTTCCAGAAATTCTGCGACGGACTTGGGCGGCTCTGGCGCATCCCGTAAGATTGGGCGCGCCGATGAAAACACCGCAGCCTCAATCAGCGTCCCGGTCCGAGTCCAAGAAGCGATCGCAGCAGCCGTCCGTGGTGGGCCCAGAAAACCCTAGCTCTGGTCCTCCTGCACGGGCCGCGCTGACGCAAGCTCGGCGGGTGGTGGTCAAGGTCGGTAGCTCGCTGCTGACCGATGGTGGCAAGGCGCTCGATCCGCGCTATCTGCAGAAGCTGGCCAGCGAGCTGTCGGCGCTGCGTCAGCAAGGGCTGGATGTGGCACTGGTGACCTCGGGCGCGGTGGCTGCAGGCGTGAGCGCGCTGGGCATCGAGCGGCCCAAAGACATCCCGCGCAAGCAGGCCGCCGCCGCCGTCGGACAGAGCCGCTTGATGCATGCCTACGAAGAGGTCTTCGGCCCGCTGCAGGTCAAGATCGCGCAGGTGCTGGTGACGCATGAAGACCTGTCGCATCGGCGGCGATTTTTAAACGCCCGCAACACCCTGACCGCGCTGTTTGAGCTGTCGGTGCTGCCGATCTTTAACGAGAACGACACGGTCGTGGTGGACGAGATCAAAGTGGGCGACAACGACAACTTGTCCTCTCTGGTCGCGACGCTGATTGAGGCGGATCTGCTGATCATCTTGTCGGATGTGGCGGGGCTTTACGATGCTGATCCTCGGCAGCATCCGGAGGCGCAGCGGCTGGCTGTGGTGCCACGGATCACGGCGGCGGTGCGGCGGCTGGCGGGCGGCGCAGGAAGTAGCGCGGGCACCGGCGGCATGATCACCAAGCTGCAGGCGGCAGAGCGCGCAGCGGCAGTGGGCATCTCGACGGTGATTGCGGACGGGCGGCTGCCAGGCGTGCTGCAGGCGATCTGCGCGGGGCAAGATGTCGGCACGCTGTTTCAGCCGGGGCAGGAGCGACTGGCGGCGCGCAAGCACTGGATTGCGTTTACGCTAAAAGCCTCGGGGCGGCTGCTGCTGGATGCGGGGGCGGTGCGAGCGGTGGTGACCCAGGGCAAGAGCCTGCTGCCGCGCGGCGTGCTAAGCGTGCAGGGTCGCTTTGAGCGTGGCGCGCTGGTGGTGCTGTGCGACGCCGAAGGACAAGAGTTTGCGCGTGGTCTTATCGGCTATGCCGCCGATGAGGTACGCAAGGTCATCGGCAAGCAGTCGTGGCAGATCGAAGAGACGCTTGGCTACAAATATGGCGACGAGCTGGTGCATCGCGATGACCTGTGCCTGCTGCCAGCCGGCGAGCCTGAAGTCAAAAGCGAGAGCAAACAGTCATGAGCCAGTCAAAAGCAGCAGAGAGTGTCGGTGCAGAGCAGAGCGTGACCGCCAGTGGCAGCGAGGTGCGGGCGCTGTGTCTCGACTTGGGACGGCGCGCCAAGGCTGCGGCGCAGGTGCTACGCAGCGTCGATACCGGCCAGAAAAATCGCGCTCTGCTGCGGCTGGCTGAGCTGATCCTGCAGTCGACTACGTCGATCCTGGCGGCGAATGCTCAAGACGTGCAGCATGGGCAGGCGCGGGGCTTGTCGGCAGCGATGGTGGACCGGCTGCTACTGACGGAAAAGCGGCTGGCGGATCTGGCGGCGGCGGTGCGTCAGGTGGCAGCGCTGCCTGATCCGGTCGGCGAAGTGGCGCAGCTGCGGCGACGGGAAAATGGGCTGCTGGTGGGGCGGATGCGGATTCCGCTGGGCGTGGTGATGATGGTGTACGAAGCGCGGCCCGGCGTGACGGTGGATGCAGCGGCGCTGTGTGTAAAGTCGGGCAATGCCTGCGTGCTACGCGGCGGCTCTGAGGCGCATCGCAGCAACGTGGTCTTGGGCCAGCTGGTGCAGCAGGCGCTGGTCGAGGCTGGGCTGCCTGCAGACGGGGTACAGGTGGTCCCAAACACCGACCGCGAGGTGATCTTGGAGCTGCTGAAGCTGGAGTCGTATATCGATCTGGCGATTCCTCGTGGCGGGGAAGGGCTGATTCGCTTTGTGGCCGAGAATGCGCGGGTGCCGGTGATCAAGCACTACCAAGGCATCTGCCATCTGTTTATCGACAAGAGTGCGGACCTAGACGTGGCGCTGCGCATCGCGGCCAATAGCAAGGTGTCGCGGCCCGGCGTGTGTAATGCGCTAGAGACGCTGCTGTGTCACCGTGAGGTGGCGGAAGAGTTCCTGCCGCAGCTGGCGGCCAAGCTGCCCGAGGTCGAGCTGCGAGGGGACGAGACAACTTGCCGACTGGTGGCGCGGGCGGTGGGGGCGCAGCCGCGCGACTGGGATACCGAGTTTTTGGCGCTGATCCTGGCAGTGCGCGTGGTCGAGGACTTGGATGCGGCGCTGGCGCACATTGC
>JAGNNG010000517.1 GCA_017990795.1 Deltaproteobacteria bacterium | reverse complement strand
AAGGGGGGGACGTTTTGTAGGGGGGTGCCTTCTTGGGCTTCGCCGGCGATGGTGTAGTGCTCGCCTTCTAGCTGCAGGGCGGTCAGGGTGCGCAGCTTGAGGTCGACCAGCCAGTAGTAGGGGATGCGGGCCTTGGCGTAGTCGCGGTACTTGATTACGGTGTCGCGCCTTGCATCGCTGGGCGAGACAACCTCGCATATCCAGTCGGGGCGGAGGCGTAGGGGGAACTCGGTGGTGACTTCGGGCAGTCGCTCGCAGCGCCAGCCGGCCAGGTCGGGGCGGACAACCTGTCCCCAGGGGAGCAGGATCTCGACCTCGGACATCAGCCACCAGCCGCCGGGCTGGCGATGCAGGCTGCCGTCGTCATAGCCGTCCAGCAACCCAGCGAGACGACGCTGCACGCTGGCATGGTGCCCATTGGGCATCGTCTTGCGCACCAGCTGGCCGTCCAGGATCTCGTGGAAGCGCTGGTGCTCGGGGATGGCAAGGAAGTCTTGCAGCGTGGCAGCTTGCGGCATCGGCGTGCGGGCAGAGTGGGCCATGGAGGAAACCTACCTTAGAAGGCGTTTGCATGCCTACTGCGCGTCTTTGGGACTGCGTGCCGGTCGGCGCTTACCCCAGCATCGTCAGCACTTCATCCAAGCGGTTTAGGACCAGGTTGGCGCTGCTGAGGTCTTGGTGGGCGGTGAAGCGGTTGGGGATGGCGATGGTGAAGATGCCGGCGGCGCGGGCGGACTCGATGCCGGTCTTGCTGTCTTCTACGGCTACGCACTGCTCTTTTGCTAGGCCAAGCTGCTGGCAGGCTTTGACGTAGATGTCGGGGGCGGGCTTTTTGTGCTGCACGTCGCTGCCGGTGACGATGGTGGCAAAGTGGGTGGCCAGCGGGTCGCCATCGTTATCGACCATGCCGGTCAGGATGGTCTGCACCTGCGCGCGGGAGGAGCTAGACGCCACGCCGAGCTTGAGACCGAGCTTCGCGGTGGCACTGAGCAGCTGCAGCAGGCCGGGCATCGGCTGCAGGTTGTCGGGGTCGCGGATCAGCGCTTCGTAGATGCGCTCGCGGTCGCGGATAAAGTCCTCGGTGCTGCCCAGCTGGGGATAGGTGGTGGTCAGGATGTGGGCCAGCTCGGCGACCGAGCGACCGACGCAGCTTTTGCCGTACTCGATGACGTTGAACTGAAACGCGATGCCTTTGACTAGCAGCGCCAGGTTGTACGCGCGCTGGTGCAGTGGCTCGCTGTCCACGATCAGCCCATCTAGGTCGAGGAGGAGGGCCTTATAAGTCAGCATGACGACGATTCCTTCCAAAGAGAGGCGACAAAGCAGAGCTGTCTGACCTAAGTGCCGGGGGGACAGCGATCCGGCTCAGTGCGGCTTATCAGCGCCGCCCCGCTCGGCCCGGCCAGATTTTAGCCGGGGCAGTTGTTGCTGCAGGACGGCTGTGGGCTGCATAAGATGCGCTCATGCTCGGTGTCGGTAAAGAAGCGAAATGCGCGTCCACGCAGGTGGGGGCCATGGCCAGTACGGATCGGGTCAAAGAGCGTGGGTATGGCGATGCCATAAACGCTTGGGATGCCGCTGCTTGCCAAAGACACGCAGGTTTTTGGCCGGTGCGGGCGGCGGCGGCGCTGTTTGCGGAGGCGACGGACTGGCCCTCGGTGCCACAGCTGTCGAGCGCGCTGGCGCCGCAGATGGCGATGCGGCTGCAGCTACAAGCACCCTTGAGCGCAGCGCAGCGGCGACAGCTCCAGGGGCAGCTGAAGGACGCGGGCTCTCTGTACGAAGGGCAGGTGGTGCTGCAGGGGCAGGTGCCGACGCGAGCACGCAGCTGGCACGACTTCTTTAATGCCCTGGTGTGGGCCAGCTTTCCGCAGGCCAAGCGAGTGCTGTCGCAGCGGCTGTTTGCGGCGATAAAGCGGTGGCTGCCGCAGCCGGTGCTGCGTCTACCGGGGGTGCGCAGTCGCGAGCAAGACACGCTGGCGATGCTGGATGAAGGCGGGCTGCTGGTGCTGTGTAGCGCGGCGGCAGCGGCGGCGGCGCAGGCGGCGATTGGTAGCGGCAGTGCAGCGCAGCTGGCGGTCCTGCTGCAGCAAGATGAAGCCTGCACAATGATCTTTGGGCACGCGCTGTACGAGCACATGGTGGTAAGTCGCGCCGCCGCTGAGCATGCACGGCGCACAGGCCAGCCAGCTCCTGCCGAGCTGATTGTGCGCGCGGGGGCAGTGCTGCTGGTGGCGGCTGGGGAGCTGCCTCGGGGGCAGGTAGAGCGACGCCAGCTGGCCGACGCGCTGCTGGCAGAAAAGCTAGGCGACCTGACGACGTTTTGCCTGCCCGCGCCGTGGCCCGCGCTGCCGCTGGTAGATGAAGTGCTAACCGAACCTAGATTGGATTAGGCGAGGGGGGCTTAACTACGGGCTGGCTGGGGCGGGCTTTTCGACGAAGGCGCGGAAGATCAGCAGTAGCTCGCGCAGGTTTTTGGGGCCCCCGGCGGCGACGAACTGCTGCTCGCTCAGGTGGCAGTCGAGCCAGTCGGTCTCGCTGCGCTCGATCT
>JAGNNG010000042.1 GCA_017990795.1 Deltaproteobacteria bacterium | reverse complement strand
AATACCCGCCCGGACCGGTGACGTATAGCCAGCTTGGGCAGCCGCGCTCGGCATCGACTTTGGCGGCGGTCGGCTCATCCCCATGCAGCCGCAAGAGCTGACCCAGCAGAGCCGCCGTTAGCTGTGCGGCTTCTTTGGGCAGGAGCGCCGTCTGACCGGGCTGGCTCTGGCGGGCAGCGTACTTTTGCCACAGAGCCAGCAGGCGCTCTCGCAGTTTGCGGTCGGCTTCAGCGCTGGTGCCATCGCCGCCCAGCAGCAGCAGTCGATGAGCGGCCATCTCAGCCGTCGCTGCGGCCCATGGGTCTTGCTGCGAGGCCGCATCAGACGAAGACGCCTGGGCGCTGACCGTCTCGACGTAGCGTTCTAGCAGCGTCAGCCACTCCTCGGACGCGCGGCGAAACTGACCCCGCTCCTGATGCAGCAAACCCAGCCCCAGCTGCGCTCGGATATCGCTGGCCGCCGCGGCTTTTTGCAGCAGAGGCTCAGCAGCCGTCAGGTTGCCACTTAGCAGGTAGACCCAGCCCAGCTCGCGCTGCGTGTTGGCGTCTGCCTTGTCACCTTGCGTTCGTAGCTGCGCTTCCAGGGTTGCTTGCTGCGCTGCCAGGGCTCCGGCTTTTGGGGCCAGCGCGCCGTCAGACTTGGCACTCTGCTGCAGTCCGGTGCAGCCGCTGGCGAGCAGCCACAGCGCACAACCCCAGCGCCCCAGTCGAGCGCGATTTTGGAACTGCTTGGCTTTCTTGGCCATGGTCTTACTCCCCCACCACAAGCTGCTGCGAGATGGCGCTATCCACGTCGGTGCAAAAACTTCTAAACGCGGCATATTCAGCTTGGGTGATGCGGTGGCGGTCGATGCGAAGCTCGGCGCGCACGGTCACTTCGGTGGCACCGCCGACCTGCTTGGTCTCGACTTGGAGATCGAAGCGGCCAAACGGCGACTCCAGGTGCTTGGCTTCGGGCTGGCGTCGCAGCTTCTGGGCTCCGGACAGGCGCACGGTGACTTGATCGCGATGCGTCCATGGAAAGCCCAAGATCAGGTCGTAACGACGCTGCGACAGTCGCGCAAAGCTACGCAGCAGATCCGGCTCGCGTCCCAGTAGCCGCAGCACCAGGTCACCTTTGCCTTGGCTCTGTCCGGCGCGGCTCTCTTGCGGACGACCCCAGCTGGGCACTTCCAGCTCGCCTTTTAGCGTCACGGCTTTTTCTAAGTCATTGATGCTGGGCAGCTCTACGCGCAGCGCTTTGCTGCCGGGATAGGTGTCGTTCCAGACCTTCTCGTAGCGCTCTTTCTGCGAGCCTGCGACGTGATAATGCTCGCGCCACTTGGCTGCGGACTGACCGCTGACTTCGATGTGTTCCACGACGCGAGCCGCGCCACTAGGCTGAAGCTGCACCTGCAGCTGACGATTGACCAGCGACTGTGCCGCAGGCAGCACCGGAGTCTTGGTCAGGTGCCCTTGTCCTTTGTACGGCGCGCGCGGATCTTCGACCACCAGCACCATGATGTCTTGGTCTTGCGCAGGCAGCTCGGTGCTTCCTGAAAACTCTGCGGTGCCATCTAGGTACAGGTCGAATTTGGGCACGTACACGATCGCGTGATCGAACACGGACAGCGACGCGGGCTCAGGGGCAATCTGGCCGTTGCGTCGCGTCCGCGCCAGCACCAGCGAGCTGTCGATGCCCACTTCCTTCAGCATCACCTTGAGCAGAGAAGCCTTGTCCTTGCAGTCGCCAAACTTGCGCTGAAAGACCTGCGCGACCTTGTAGGGCTTGTAGCCGTGGATGCCAAACTCCAGGCCGACGTAGCGAGTACGGCGCACGACCTCGTTGTAGATGGCGCGCAGCTTGCCCAGCTCATCGCCCGGTGAAAGGTTCGCAGCAGCGACGGCGGCTTTGGCGGCTTGCGCGATCTCGGCGCTGGGTTGTAGCTGCTCGCTGACTAGGCCGCGATACCACGTCGCGACATCTTCCCAGCTCTTGTAGGTCGAGACATGGATGTACGGAATGACCTCGGTAATCCCCGGCATCCCCGGCTCACTGCGCAGCCGCGGCACGTTCGTAGCGACAAACTTGATCAAGTGGTCCGCGCCTTTGAGCTCGTCGGTGCGCTTGATCTCAACGCCGTCGATACCGGCCTTGCCGCTGGGCAGCTCGTTAAAGTACAGCGGCCTTTCTTGCAGATCCTTTTGCGGCAGCACCAGCGTGTAGCGCGCGTCCAGCACCGGGATCTCTTCCTGCATAAAGTGGACATCGCCAAAGTAGTCAGAGAGCAAGTTGCGCCTACCCACATCGGCCAGCACGTACTCGATGGTCACGACATCGCCCGGCACCAGGCCCGTAAAGCGCACCGTCTGCGCGTGTACGTCGTAGTACAGCCCATACCAGGGCTCGGACACATTGCTCTCGTCTTGGGCGACGCTCTGCTGGACCTCGCCGGATTTTTTGTACAGCTTGGCCGACTTGATCTGCACCGACTGCGTGTCGGGCGTGTAGCGGATGTCAAACTCGTCGTAGTCGGTGGCGCCGCGCTCATCCAGGATTTCAATCGCGCGCTGCTTATAGACTTCGGTAAGCCCGTTGTTGTGTACGCGCGTCACTTTTTGATCCAGCAGCACGCGCGCTGCATCCCCCGCTTTGGCTTCCGGGCGCGGCAGCGCTAGCAGCGTCTCCATCGGCACCCGAAAGTTACGCGCCAGATCATCGCTAGAGCGCCCCTGCGGGTTCATGTACAAGAGGTGCTGACGCAGTGCCGGATTTTGCGGGTGTAGCTCAAGCGCGCGCTGGTAAGCGGTCTGCGCTAGCTCGGTGCGACCCAGGCGCTGGAGCAGGCGGCCTCGACGCTCGTGCCACTCGGCATCGCCACCCAGCTGCGTCAGGGCATCGCTGCTAACCACCAGAGCGGCTTCCAGCTGACCACTGGCTTCTAGCAGCTCGGCGCGCTCGCGTCGTGGCCAGATGGCGTCGGGGCTTAGCTGCTCAATCTTGTCCAGCCAGCGCAGGGCGGCTTCTGTCTCTCCGCGAGCACGGGCGCGGGCCAGCAGCTGCCGATGTGCATCGCTGTCGTCGCGAGTTTCGGTCAGGATGGTGCTGTACAAAAGCTCGGACTCTGCATGCCGACCGACTCGGGCAAGCAGCTCGGCATGAGCGCGGAGCAGTCGCAGCGCCCGGTGCTGGGTGCGCAGCGTGCGTAGCTGCCGCAGTGCTTCAGCAGGCAGACCCCGACTGGCTTGTAGCAGCAGAAGCTGCAGCGAGGCGGTATACAGCGACGGGTCCAGGCTCACCGCTTGCTGATAGGCCTGCTCGGCCTGCCGCTGTCGCGACCCCTCTTCGTAGATGCGTCCCAGGTCCAGCTGCAGACGGGCGCGCTCTTTGGGCTCGGTGTCACCGGGCAGCTGCAGACCGGCTTCGACTGCGCGCCGCTGACGATTGACCTCTCCGGTGGCCAAGGCCAGCAGGCGGTAGGCGTGGCGAGTCGGTTGCAGCGCCACCGCTTCGGACAGCACCGTCTCGTCTTCCCGCGTCTCGGGGTCAAACGGCACCATGTAGTGCAGGTACAGACCCAGATCGAGCAGCGCTTGCGCGCGGGCCTGCGCTTGGGCTCCCGTCGGGGGTCCTTTGGCACCGGGTGTCAGCTTGGGCACCCGCGCCCGCAAGCTGGTCAGCAGTGACGCCGGAGCCGCACCGCTATACGGTACGCCACGCGGCAGCTGCCACTTCTCTGTCGGCGGAGTAGCGCTGGTCGTGATCCCAGCCAGCGGGCGACCTTCGGGCGTGGTGAGGCGCAGCAAAAACGACCAGCGGCCCTCTTGGTTGCTGACCTTGACCAGGATGCGATTCCAGCCAGCCAGCAGCACCGCGCCTCCGACTTCTTGGTCAAGGCGCAGCGGATGGTAGACATCGCGGTCGAGCACTGGGGCGGTGCCCTGATTGACCCAGACCTTGAGCGCGCCGGTGCTGCCCACCCGCACGGCGACACGCTGCTGCTGCTCGCTTTTTACGTAGGCGACAGCGTAAGCAGTGCCTTGGGCATCGGGACGCAGCCAGCTGTCCAGCGGCACGCTGCCCTCACGGGTGAGCGCTGCCTCAGGGATGGTGCGCCAGTGCAGAGGCTGTCCCAGCGTCTTGCCCGCGTACTCGGCATCGCGCGTCGGAGCCGTTGTCTCTTGCTCGGGCGGGTAGGGCGAGCTGTGGCCGCGTCGCCCATCGTTATCAAACGGCCCCAGCACCGCAAAAGTTGAAACCACACCTAGCTCTTGCTTGATCGAGGCCAGCACGGCGGCTTCGGCTTTGCCTTGGTGCAGCAGCAGGCCCCGCTGCATAAACAGGGCTATCGCGCGCACCAGAGGTGACAGCGTGGGTCGAGGCTTGGCTGCCGTTTCTAGCAGGTGCGAAAGCGCGGCGCGGTCATCGACTTGCTCCCACAGATCGCCTGTCCCAAGCAGCGGAATCACTGCAGCGGGTGACTGCGCTGCGACCGCTTCCTTCTCAAATCGGAAAAGGCGGCTGGCGACTTCTGCATCGTAGGGTGAGCTTGCTGCCGGTGCGACTGGTGTGGATGCCGACGCTGCAGCTGGCGCGAGGCGCGCGGGAGCCTTGACGATTGCGGGGGCTGTGTCGCCGGGTCGTGTCTGTGCGTAGGTAGGTGTCGGCGCAAGTGCGCTGGTCGCCAAAAGTACCAGCGCACTGACGCTGCACAGGGTGACCGCGGCAACGGCTTGCAAGGCAGCGCGCGGCTGCTTGTGGCGGAGGTCTTTAACAGCTGCGGAGCAGGCTGTAGCCTGCATCAACGATTGAAAGGGGCCAGGGTGCATGGCGCTCCTAATCAGCGAGAGAGAAGCAGCGGTGGCAGGTCAGCAAGTGCTGGGACCGTGCCAGTGGTTAGGTTGCTTAGAAGGTGCCCTTTTGAGGGGCTTGCGCAGTTCGGCTTGGTGCCGCACGAGGCGCGCCGGTATGCACGGGCGGCTTGGTGGTCTTAGGCGGAGCGCTCGGGGCTTTGGGGGCTGACTCGATCGGGGGATCGCTCAGCAGGCGCAGCGGCAGCGCAGGTCGGCTTGCGGTTGGTGTAGTAGGGGTCACTGACGGGCCAGGGGCGGCAGCAGGTCCGGGCTCAGCAGTCGGCTGGCCACTGGTGGGTGTTGCAGGCTCGATCGGCACCACCGGAACTTCCGAGGTCGGCAGCGGCAGCTTGGGTTCCGGCGCAGCTGGCGGCGTAGGGCTTACCGGGTCCGGGCGAGGCTCCACGGGCGCGGGCACGACGGCTGGTGGCGGTCCCGCTGGCGTGACCAGCAGATCCGAGGGGCGCAGCAGCAGCATCACGAGTACTGCCACCAGCGCGCCGACCAAGGCTGCCAAGATCAGCGCTCCCAGCAGTGCCGTGCGACTTGCTACCAGCATCCCCGGCGGCAAGTTCAGCGTCGAGCTGGCTGACTTGTCGATGCGCAAGCTATCGCTTGAGCGCGAGCGCGGCATACTGCCATCGGAGCGCGAGCGCTGCGACGGTGCCTCTGTCCGACCGGTGCGGCTAGAGGGGCTTGGCCGGCCATCGCCCGAGCGCTTGCGGATGCCGCTGTCGCCAGGGTTTTTCTCGTTGCTGTCGGCGGCTGCGCGGTCAGTTTGACTTGGCTCTCTCGTCTTGCTGCCGCTGTCGTCTGGTTTGTCTGCTGGCGCAGGCTCGGGCGCTGAGCGCGGTGCGGCTGCGGGGTCTGGGCTGGCAGTCACAGGACTTGCGTCCTTGGGCTTGTCGCCAGCGCTCCTGGGATCTTTGCTGCGAGACGAGGCTCCGACCGGCTGCGCAGCTCCGTCAGAAGAGGCGCCTCCGTCGGCTACGGTCGCGCTTGGGCCAGGACCTTTGGAGCTTGCCGAGGCTGGCCCCTGGGAATTCGCCGAAGCCGAGCCGCGTGCCTGCACCGGTCCTTTGGAGTTGGCTGAAGCCGGGCCTTTCGACGTAGCTGAAGCCGGGCCTTTGGATGTCGCCGAAGCAGGCCCCTTCGATGTTGCCGAGGCGGGGCCGTTAGATAGAGCAGACGCTGCGGTGCCATCGCGCGAGGTCGCCGAAGGATTGGCTTCGCTGCTGTTGGCGCTGGCTCCACCGCTGGTGATGCGACCGCTGCGGGCACTGCTGGGGCCTTGCAGCTGCGGTGGGATGGTACCGATGGACATCTTCCCAGCCGGTACGCCCGAGACTGGGTTTATCACCGCCCCCGACTCAAAGATGCCGGTGTTACGTCGGGAGCGTGCGCTCTCGGGCACCATCTCTTCGACGGGACGGGTTAGCTCATCCTGCGAGACGCGACCTGCGGCAATCGCCATCGCCAGCGGCGTTGGAGCCAGGCGGCGACGAATCGGGGCTCCGGTCAGCGCCACCGCTTCAATGTCAGCGATCAGCGCTTCAATCGACGAGTAGCGCTCGCCCGGCTGCTCGGCCATGCCGCGCATCAGCACTGTGCCCATCGCTGGCTTTTCCGCCATCAAGGCGTCCCAGGCCTCTGACTGACCGACCGAGAGCAGGTGCTTATACAAAGCGGCCAGGCCGTAGACATCGGCGCGCGGATCGGGCCGATTGCCAGCCCGCACTTCGGGGGCCAGCAGCTCAAACTCCGAGACTTTTTTGACCGCTTCCAGGTACAGCTGGCGCGGCATGGCGGCACCAAGTCCGATGTCGCACAGCTTGGCACCGTCGGGACGCAGCAGCACCGACTCGAGCCGTAGATCGCCGTGGCTCAGCATCTGTCCGTGGATGTACGACAGGGCTGACGCCAGCTGCGCGCCGATGCGGCGGACTTCTTCCAGCGGGAAGCGCTCTTTTTGGCGGAACGTCACCATGCGGCGCAGCAGCACGCCTTGCGACAGACCGGCCTGGATGCCTTCGATCAGGACGACGGTGTTGTGCTCGTCGAGCGCCTGGACATCGATCAAGCGCGGTAGGCCAGGATGCTGTAGGCCGCGCATGCGCTGGAGGTCGCGCACAAGCTGAACACGCATCGCTGGCTCGGGCAGAAGGTCAGGCTTTACGATCTTAACCAGCACATCCGGCTCGGGAATGTTGCCCTTTTCCCCCGAGTTAGAGTGGTTGGCCTGATCGCAGGCGTGATAGCCGACCCACATCGCTGTCTCACCGCTCTTGGTGACGACTTGAAAGCGCTTCGCGATGATCTCACCGCGCCGGAACGTCGGTGCAGCGGCCATCGTTATCCCCGTCCTGTGTGGCCGAAGCCCCCGGCTCCGCGCTCGGTTTCGTCCAGCACGGCGACCTCGGTGAGCTGAGCCTGCCAGACGCGCGCGAGCACCAGCTGCGCAATGCGCTCGCCCGGCGCGATGCTAACTTCTGTGGTCCCCAGGTTGATGAGCAGCACGCGGACCTCGCCTCGATAGTCACTATCGATGGTACCTGGGCTGTTCAGAATCGTCACACCGTGCTTGAGCGCCCAGCCTGAGCGGGGACGTACCTGTCCCTCAAAGCCGGGCGGGATCATTAGCTGCAGTCCGGTAGGTACCAGCACCCGGCCTAGAGGCGGTAGGGCTAGCACTTGACCGGGCTCTAGGCACGCATGCAGGTCCATACCTGCGGCTCCAGCCGTTTGATAGGCGGGCAGTTGCGCATGCGGGCTGATGCGAACGCAACGCAGCACCAGCGGCTCTTCAGCAGCAAGGCTAGGTGCAGGATGATCTGAGAGAGTGGCGGCGGTCAGGGGGACAGCAGCAGCCATGCTAGCTACAGCAGGCGCTGTGTGCGTTGCGGCTACATCCGGCGCAGAACCAGCGTGGGCTGCTGCGCCAGATGTTAGGACGGGTTCTAGGGTGTGCGGTGAAGAGGTGCCCAAACTACCGAAGATTATGAACCACGTCCGGCTTTTGGCCGAGCGCTTCTTTTCGGGAGAGGCGAATCTTGCCCATGCGGTCGATGCCGATGACCTTGACCAGGATCTCTTCGCCTTCTTTGATCACGTCCGAGACGTTCTTTACGTGCTCGTTGGCCAGCTCACTGACGTGGACTAGGCCGTCCGTGCCGGGGAGGATCTCGACGAAGGCGCCGAAGTCTACGATGCGACGCACGACGCCGTTATAGAAGCCGCCAAGCTCAGGCTCGGTGGTAAGGCCCTTGATGATGTCGATCGCTTTTTGTGCCGAAGGACCGTCTGGCGAGGCGATCGATACGGTGCCGTCGTCCTCGACGTCGATGGCGACGCCGGTCTGCTCGATGATGGCGCGGATCATCTTGCCGCCTGGGCCGATGATGTCGCGGATCTTGTCGGGCTTGACTTGCAGGGTGTAGATGCGCGGCGCGTGCTTGGACAGGTCCTTGCTGGGCGCCGACATCGTCGTCATCATCTTGTCGAGGATGTAAAGGCGGCCATCGCGGGCCTGACGCAGAGCGCGCTGCAGCAGGTCGCGCGAAAGACCCTGGATCTTGATGTCCATCTGCACGCTGGTGATGCCTTTTTGCGTGCCGCAGACCTTAAAGTCCATGTCGCCCAGGTGGTCCTCGTCACCCAGGATGTCGCTGAGGATGGCGACGCGGTCCTCGGTGGCGCCCTTTTCGTAGATCAGGCCCATGGCGATACCGCTGACCGGAGCTTTGATCGGTACGCCGGCATCCATCAGCGCCAAGCTGCCGCCGCAGACCGTGGCCATCGACGAGCTGCCGTTGCTCTCAAGGACTTCCGAGACCAGGCGCACGACGTAGGGGAACTCTTTTTCGTTTGGCATCACGCGCAAAAGGGCGCGCTCAGCCAGGTTGCCGTGGCCAATTTCGCGACGCGACTGACCGCGCAGGGGCTTGGCCTCACCCGTCGAGAACGGCGGGAAGTTATAGTGCAGCATGAAGCGCTTGGTGACATCGCCCTGCAGCGAGTCGATGCGCTGCTCGTCAGTCGAGGTGCCCAGCGTGGTCACGGCCAGCGCCTGCGTCTCGCCACGGGTAAACAGTGCCGAGCCATGCGTCCGTGGTAGCAGACCCACTTCCGAGGTGATGGTGCGGATGTCGGTGGTCTTGCGGCCATCGATGCGGATGTGCTCACCCAGGATCAGCTCACGCACGATCTTCTTGTGCATGCTGCCGACGGCTTCCGCGACTTCCTTGTTACGACCGGCGTAGGGCGCGCCCTCGGCAGTACACAGGGTGGCGATAATCTCGCTTTGGACTGCGGTCTCTTCGTCGTGGCGCTTGTGCTTCTCGCGTACCACCACGGCGGCGCGCATCTTGGCTTTGCCCAGCTCCATGACTTTGGCGTGCAGCGCCTCGTCCTTCTGTGGGGGCACAAACTCGCGCTTCGGGTTGCCGACAGCGGCGCGCAGCTTCTCGATCAAGTCGAGCACCGGCTGCGCAGCTTGGTGGGCAAAGAACAGCG
>JAGNNG010000516.1 GCA_017990795.1 Deltaproteobacteria bacterium | reverse complement strand
GCGTGACTCCCGTTGGTCCGACGCACCCACTCAGTTCCAAGCTGCGGCCTAGCTACGCTTCTTTTAAGAAAGTCGCTAGACTCGCCAGCAGGTACACGACAGTGCGCAGTCGTCAGCAGTCATCGCTTCATCGGTCTGTTACCGCTTTGATCTTAGCGGTGCTGGCGCATGTCCTGACAGCGACGGCAATGTGGCTAAGCGGAGCGCTTACTGACCTGCTGCCAACGTCGATGCCCACGCTGGTGCAAAGTGCCGCCAGCACGCAGAGCCCGCCCGAAGAGCCGATGCAGATCGAGCAGCTGATGGCGGAGTTGGACAAGCCGCCAGAGCAGACACCCGCCGAGGCGCAGCGGGAAAAAGAAGTCAAAGAGCGCGACCCCAGCGGCCAGGTCGTCGATATTGCTCGGCCCACCATCGAGCAGCGGCCTGACGATGCCAAGTTTCTGGCGGAGTATGACTCGACGGTAAACAAGGAGCAAAAGGGCGCGGTCGGACGTGACAAGGCGGGGGCACCGCTGCCGAGCATGCCGACTCCGCCGGTGGGGCCGACCTCGAAGAAGCCGGTACCGGCGCTGCCTGCACTGCCGCAACCTCCGTCGCAGACTGCGGCGGCGCTGGCGATGCGCGGACCGATTGGCACCAAAGTCCCCGGACCCAGCGCCGGTGGTGAAGAAGTAAGCACCATTGGCCCCGACGGCACCATGCCGCATACGACCGGTCAAGGTGAGGTCCGCCCGCCCGAGCAGCCCGGTGCCGGCGCGCAGCCCGGAGGCTTTCCGAAGTTAAACCTCGCCCCGTCGCAGAGCACGCTGCAGCAGGCCCTGGGCGAAGGCGCAGGATCGTCGGACTACATGGATTTAGATGAAGGTCCATCGACGGCACTGAACGCCAAGGCGTGGAAATATGCGGCCTTTTTCAACCGCATGAAGGCCCTGGTCCGCGACGAGTGGCACCCCGACGAGCTGCTGAGCCGTCACGATCCGTCCGGCAAGATCTACGGTGGTCAAGACCGCGTCACGGTCCTCAAAGTTGCCCTGCGGCTCGACGGACGCGTTAAAGACATCGAGGTCGGCAAGGGCTCTGAGATTGAGTTTCTGGACGACGAGGCGCAGAGCGCTTTTCGACGCGCGCAGCCGTTTGAAAATCCCCCGGCGGGACTCGCGGGCCCAGACGGCCTGATCAAGTTCAAGTTTGCGTTCGTGGTGCAGCTTGGCGGGCGCACCACCTTCCGCGTCTATCGCAACTGAGGCTCCGTATACTGCGACCATGAGCGAGCTTCATGCGGCCCTGCGCCGACTGCCCAAAGTGGATACGGTGCTGGCCAGCGCTGACGGACAGGCACTGCTGCAAGACACGCCTCGCTGGGCAGTAGTCGAGGCGGTTCGCGAACAGCTAGCCGCGCTTAGGCAGGCGATCTTCGACGGGAAATACGACGCCGAGCCGGCGACCGAGGATGGCCATCTGACACTCGACTTTGCGCGCTTGCGCAGCACGGCGCAGACCAAGCTGCAAAGCTCGCTGCGACCAGTGCTAAATGCCACTGGGGTCGTGCTGCACACCAACCTAGGACGCGCGCCACTGGCAGAGTCGGTGCTGCGGCGCATAAGCACCATCGCGGGCGGCTACTGCAACCTGGAGTATCGCCTGGAGTCAGGCACTCGCGGCAGTCGGCAGGACCACCTGGATGTGCTGTTATCGCCGCTCACCGGGGCCGAGGCGCACTTGTGCGTAAACAACAACGCCGCCGCCGTGCTGCTGATGCTGGCCGGGCTGTGCGCGGGTCGTCAAGTCGTGGTCTCTCGGGGCGAGCTGGTGGAGATTGGCGGCTCCTTTCGCGTGCCAGAGGTGATGCAGGCTTCAGGCGCGCTGCTGCGCGAAGTTGGCACCACCAATCGCACCCACCTGCGCGACTACGAAGCGGCAACATGCGAGGCCACGCGGGCCTACCTAAAAGTGCATCGCGGCAACTTCGCACAGGTCGGCTTCGTGGCTGAGGTCCCGCTGGCACAGCTGGCACAGGCGGCTCACGAGCGCGGCTTGTGGTGCTTATACGACTTGGGGAGCGGCGCGCTCACAGCACCACCACTGCCCGATGCGTTGGCCAGCGACGACGAAAATCCACAGCTACAAACCGACGAGCTAGGCAGCGCAGCGACTGCAGCAGAACCGACGGTGGCGCAAGCGGTCACCGCAGGCTGTGATGTGGTGGCTTTTTCGTGCG
The DNA here is from genome assembly GCA_017990795.1 of Deltaproteobacteria bacterium. Classification (GTDB taxonomy): domain Bacteria; phylum Myxococcota_A; class Polyangia; order Palsa-1104; family JAEUJZ01; genus JAGNNG01. The sequence goes on along the minus strand of JAGNNG010000516.1, from coordinate 335 downwards.
ACAAGCTCCTGGGTGGGCCCCAAGCGGGCATCTTGTGCGGACGACGTGAAGTGTTAGAGCCGCTGCGCCGCCATCCCCTGCTGCGCGCCCTGCGCCCCGACAAGCTGACGCTGGCCGCCCTAGCTGCCACATTGGAGCTTTATCGCGACGGACAGGCCGCACAGATTCCGACGCTGCGCATGCTCGCAGAGGACGAGACGACCTTGCGCGAGCGCGCGCAGCGACTGTCACAGCTGTGCAGCGCAGCCGGAGTCGCCACCCAAGTCATCAAGACCCGGTCGGCTGTCGGCGGTGGCTCGATGCCGCTGTCGCAGCCCCTGGGCTATGCCGTTACC
>JAGNNG010000515.1 GCA_017990795.1 Deltaproteobacteria bacterium | reverse complement strand
TGGGCGGGCGGCAGCGTGGCGATCTGCTGCGCCGACATCTTGGACGAGATCAGCGCCGGATGCAGGGCCTGCGGCATCACCGCCATCGCCACTTGCTGCAGCTCTTGCAGCGCCTCACGCGCGTCGGACAGGCGCAGCTTCGGGTCGGTCGCCAGCATCTGCGACACCACATGCTGCAGCTCAAACGGAAAGTGCCCGCCTGGGTACAGCATCGCCAGCGTCTTTGCTGGATGGATCAGCCGTGACATCGCCGCCGCCAGCACCGCCTGGGCCGAGCCACCATGCTCCCCCCAAGGGAGGCGCTTGGTTAGCATTTCGCACAGATTCACGCCCTGCCGCGGGTCGTCGCGGAGCTGGCGCTTTTGGCCAAGTGGGGAACAGGTGGGGAACAGGTTGCGCAGGGGTGGTGGCGGTCTGGCGGTGCGGGCCGCGTGTCTGCGACGCGGGTAGCAGGCCAGAGTCCTAGCTGCAGGTGCATTTATAACGTGGCTGGGCTAATGAAATGACTATGTCAAACCAAGGCTCCGATAACGTCAGCTCGAAGCTAAGTCAGCAGTACGCGTGGCGGTTGCAAGGTCTAGATGAGAAGGAAGCGTCTGCGGGCACCGCGCAAGGCATCGTGGTGGTGGAGGAAGCAGCGGAAGCCGAGGACGTGGCGGCTGCCGATGACGAGTCGCCGCTGGACGAGCTTCAGCAATACGCACTTCAGCCCGGGCTTGTGGACGAAGTTGCCGCGCTGACGGATGAGGCGTGGGGCCTCTCCGCTGCGAGCAGTACGGACGCTCAGCAGGAGCTGACCGAGACGCTGATTGGACAGGCCTCCAGCTCGCCGGTGCTGATAGCCAAGCTATCGGTAAAGCATCCCCTGCAGACCGTGCGTCTGCTGCGTCTAGTGCGCCGTTACCATCGGGTTTTGGACGCGTCGGTTCAGGATCAGCTCTCGGAGATGTGCCTGTTTGCCTCCTTCACCCATCCCGAGACCACCGAACTACTGGTCGAGCTTGCGCAGGCGGGCGAGCTGGAGTTTGCGCACCGGCTTGGCTTTGCACTGCGCGCGCTTGAACCAGACGACGAGACGCCGCAGTCGCCGGCCCTTTTGGAGTACCACCAGCTGACCCCGCGGCTGTGCGCGATCATCGACAACGAAGCGGCCAGCTGGGACAGTCGCGCGCTGGCGACAGAGTGGCTGCTTTTGTCGTGTACGATCGCCGCGCTGCCGACGCTTAGACGCGCGCTACGGCTTCCGCATCTGGGGGTGCGTTGGCGGGCGCTCGCGGTCCTTTTGTACTCGTTTTCACCCGCAGAGCTGCGAGCCGAAGATCTGCAGTTCCTAATCGACGACTTGTTTGAGCACCCACCGCTGAGCCTACGCGACACGCTGGTGCTGAATCGACCGGGCCTTGGTGATTACGCCGACACGCTGACCGCGGCCATCTTACGTCTGCGTCCTCCGGGTGTTGCCCAGTCGCTGTTGCGGCTACTGCGCGGTGAAAATGTGTCACGCGCACTTTATCGCAGCCCGTGTGGCGATGGCTGGGCGCTGGCTACGCTGGCAGGAGGCTATCCAGAACAGGCCCTGCAGTGGGTCGATCGGGACCTTTCCTCGTCGTATTCACTCTATCGTTATCGCGGCATCGGGGCGGTGAGGGAGCTACCCGAGGCGCTGGCGCGTCCGCGCCTGTTTCGGGCGGCGATGGATGCAGCTCCTCTGGTCGCCTCTGGGGCGCGTCGGGCCTGGGAGCAGCGCTATGGCAGCCCGTTTGAACCGGGGCTAGAGCTAACCGGTGACTTGACGGCGCGGGCTCGGCTCGAGCTGGGGCCGCTCGCCGACCTGCTGGAGAGTCCTCCCAGTGATGCGATGTTTTCCCGGCTGACGATCTTGCGCGGTGAGTCGGAAGAAGCGCGACAGGCGATGCTCGAAGTGCTGCTGGATGAAGCGCCCGCGCAGGAGTCGCTGGCGCTGTTGGTCTTTGCGATGGCAGACAGCTCCCTGCTGCTGACGCGCCTGCGCAAGCGACTGCCAAAAGACTACCAGGCGCTTTGTCGAGCGGTCTGTCGACGCTTTGGCGCGCCGGGTCTGCGAGCGCTGTGCCTGCTTGCGGACTGCTATCCCGGTCCGAACGGAGACGGTGGCCTGTTACCGCTATTGGGGATCGCGCGCCGATCGAGGCTGCGGCGCGCTGACTTGGCGCCGCTGCGCGAGCTGGCCGCACGTCGCTTACAGACCAGCGGCCCAGAAGCCGGACACACTGCGCTGATGATTCTGCAAGACCTGGGGGCGCCCGACTCCCTGCGTGAGCATCTGCTTGCTAGGGTCGAAACCAACGATCCCAGAGCTTTGTACTACGCGGCGGCAGGTGTGCTTGCACAGCGTCCGCGTGATCGCGAGCTGGCGGCTTCATTGCCAGCGCGCATCGAAGCTGCATATCAAGCGCAAGACATGCGGATGTTACGGCACTTGGTTGTTGCCTTGCCCAGCCGTGCTGCGTGGGCGCAGCAGCTGGCGCGCAGCATACTAAGTCGCTGGTCCGCGCAGGGCAGTGCAGCGCCCATGACC
>JAGNNG010000041.1 GCA_017990795.1 Deltaproteobacteria bacterium | reverse complement strand
GAGAAGCACGGCGGAAGCGTGGAGAAGAACGGCGAAAGCGTGGAGAAGCACGGCGGGACCGTGGAGAGGAACGGCGGGAGCGAGGAGAGGAACGGCGGGAGCGTGGAGAGGAACGGCGAAAGCGAGGAGGAGCACGGCGAAAGCGGAGTCTCTTTCGCTGTTTAACGGCGTCGGAACCAGTGGGCTGCTGGCTGACGCAGGCGGGGTGGGGTGGTTGGCTCTGGGGAAGCGGGGCCCAAGGTGGTTGCGCCTCTGTGTGCGGTGGTCACGCTCAGTGCCAAAGCCGAGAGAAACAGGCTGCCAGTGCGGGCAGGGTTTGGTTTACAATCGGAATTCGGCAAAGCGCGATCGTGTGGACACCGCTAGAGGCGGTACTGCTTGGGGGGCAAGCAGGTCGCTTTCCACAAAGTACTGAAGGGCTTTGTCTGTGGGGGCCATGGATCACCGTCGGTTGCTCTGGCATCACGGCTCTTTGCACGCGGCAGGCGCGAGGGCGCTGCTGTGGGGACTGCTGCTGACTGTGGGGGTCCTGCTGTTGCCCCAGGCTGCGCAGGCAGAGGTCAAGACCCGTGGCGAAGCGGTGGTGTTCAAGCAGCCCGGTGGTGGCGAGCTAGAGCTGCTGCTGCGGGCGCGGGTCGGCGCCGGTCCGATGACGGGCACGGGCGCTGCGGGGAGCCCCAAGTCGCAAGGGGCCGCCGCCGCCGCCGCGTCGCTAGAGGCACCGACCACCATGCCGCCGATTCGCGTCTTTCCGCTGACGCTGTGGCGCACCACCAGCAGCGGCGATCTGGTGGGCGAAGTCTCAGGTGCCCCCACCGGAATTGTCCTGCATGTACGCATCCACACCGACGGCGAAGACCGCTACAGCCTGCACTTAGAAGCGACGTCCAAGATTCCGGCCTGGGTCGGTCTGCTATCGCTGGAGATGGAAGCGATGGCGACGCAGGCGTGGCTGGGCGGGCGCGATCTGAAGCCGGTGCGGCTGGGCAAAGCGGCGGCGATGTCGGGCCTGGACCCCAAGTGGGTGATGCTGCGACCGGGCAGCGATACGTGGTCGGTGCTGGTGGATGATGACGCCGACGGGCTGAAGGTGGTGCGCAGCGGCGGGCGACTGCTGCTGCAGGCGGACCTGCTGTCGGCAGAGGCGCGACCGTTTGCGCACTTTGTGAACTGCACCGACAACTGGCGCTCGCCCAATCACCGCGTGGCGCTGCCAGTCCGGCAGCTGGCCGAGGGCGAGACGCTGAAGCTGCAAGTGTCGCTGTACGCGGGCGAGGCGGTGCCGCTGTTTAAGGCCCGCTATCCCGACGGGCGCAGCGCGGCGTTTGTGATCACTGACCATGCCGATCAGACGGCGGCTCCGACGCTGCGCGCGCTGGCGGGCGGGACCTCTAACACCAACGATCCGCAGTGGGGCAAGGGCGGGCTGCTAGGCGCGGGGATTCAGATTACCAAGGCGCTGTGGATGTCTAGCGGCGAGCCGGCTCCGGCACCGCTGTGGTCTGGACCGGCAGTGGCGGCGGTGGCTTCGGCGGCGGCAACAAGGCCAGCGGCGACCGCCTCGGTGGCAAAAGCAGCGGTCCCGGCGAAGTCGTCACGTCCCGGCAAGCCCGGTAAGACCATGATGGCGTTTCGCGTGGCGTATGAGCGGCCTCAGGTCGACCCGTCGGGCGGTGGCCGTCCGCAGCTAGATGACCCCGAGGTCGCCGACCTGGCGGCGCTGCTGTACAAGCTGGGCTGGGAGATGAGCCCGCACTCCGCCACCCCGCAGCGCGACGAGCGCGACCGCACCGAAGAAGCGCTGCAGTTCTTTGACCGCTACCGCGCCCGCACCTGGATTGATCACCAGCCGTATACCAACTGCGAGGCGCTGATCAACCGAGGCTGGCGCTCGGGTCCGTTTGGCATCGTGGACCTGCTGGTAAAGCACGGCTACGGCTATGCCTGGTCGGGGATTGATGTGCCGCCTAGCTCGACGCTGAACCTGCTGTTGCCCAAGCGCGTCGATCACTACAACCCGGTGCTGTGGCCGGCGGGGCGACTGTGGCCGGGGATGCCCGCTTCGCTGTGGCTGTTCTCGACGATGATGACCTACATCGACAGCGCCAAGTTCTTCGCGCTGTATAAAAAGGCGACGCTGGACAAGCTAGAGCGCGAGCGCGGGCTGCACATCGCGCACACTTACTTGGAGGCGTTTCATCCGCCGGGCAGCTTGTTTGCGCGCCGCAACCTGATGGTGCCGGGCAAAAAGCCGGGCGAGATCGTGACCCATCCCAAGCTGGAGCAGTTTTTTGCTTTGATTAACGAGCGGGTTAAGCGCGGCACGCTGTGGGCACCGACGATGGAGCGGCTGGGCGACTACTCGCGGGCGATGGCGCGGGTGACGGTGCGACTGCAGAGCGATGGCTCGGCGCTGCTGCGGGCCGATCAGGAGCTAACGGGGGCCACGTTTGTGATTCCCGAGCCGAAGCTGCAGGTCCTAATCAATGGTCAGCCCGCCAAAGGAACCAGTGGCAGTAAGACCGAGACCGTCTTTTGGACCGATCTGCCCGAAGGCCGCGCGGTCAAAGTCGAGCTACGAGACGAGAAAAACCAGCTGGTGAGCCTGCTGCGCCACAAGCCGCCCAAGTCTCTGCTGGCTGCGGTGCCGCAGCTGGCCTCCGCGCGGCACTAAGTAGTCGCGCTAGCCCGCTGCGTTTGCCTGTCCTGCGCGGCTTGCTCCCCCAAAAATCCCTCAAAAAACTGGAGCCGTGAAAGTTCTGCCAAAGAAATCTTGGGCTGGGTGGCCTGGGTCAGTTTGCTGACGCCGGGCTGGCGCAAGATGAAGTGGTTTGCGTGCCTTGTGGCACCCGGGATGGGCAGGGCATACGAGTTTTCGCTTGCCAATAGTTCCCATCTGAAGAAAATCCGTGCGGCACGATCGCACTATGCAGGCGTGCATCTTATGGAGTCTAGGCCGTGATCAACGATCTCTCGAAAGTTCGCAATATTGGAATTTCTGCTCACATCGACAGCGGAAAGACCACCCTGACTGAGCGCATCCTTTTCTACACGAAGCGCATTCATGCGATTCACGAAGTGAAAGGCAAGGATGGCGTCGGCGCCAAGATGGACAGCATGGACCTGGAGCGTGAGCGAGGCATCACGATACAGAGTGCTGCCACTTACTGCACTTGGGCGAACTACCACGTCAACATCATCGATACTCCGGGCCACGTCGACTTCACCATCGAAGTGGAGCGCGCGCTGCGGGTTCTCGATGGCGCGATCTTGGTGCTTTGTTCGGTTGCCGGCGTGCAGAGCCAGTCGCTGACCGTCGATCGCCAGATGCGTCGATATAAGGTTCCGCGCATCGCCTTTATCAACAAGTGCGACCGCACCGGTGCCAACCCACTGCGCGTCAAGCAGCAGCTACGCGACAAGCTGAACCACAACCCGGTTCTGCTGCAGCTGCCGATTGGCCTGGAAGACAAGTTCGCGGGCGTCATCGACCTGGTCACCATGGAGGCTGTGACCTTCACGGGCGACAACGGCGAAGTGATCCATCGCAACCCAATTCCCGCCGAGTACAAACAGCAGGCGCAAGAGGCGCGCGAAGAGATGCTCGACACCGTGTCGATGTTCTCGGACCCGCTGACCGAGGCGATCCTGGAAGACCGCGTGACGCCAGAGCTTATTCGCGAGGCCATTCGTCGTGGCACGCTCAGCTTGAAGCTGACGCCGGTGATGATGGGCTCTGCTTATAAGAACAGGGCTGTGCAGCTGCTCCTAGACGGTGTAACGCACTATCTGCCCTGTCCAAGCGATGTCGTAAACGAAGCCATCGACCTAGACACCAACGAGAGCAAGAAGATCGAGCTCAAGTCCGATCCGACTCTGCCGACGGTGGCGCTGGCCTTTAAGCTGGAAGACGGTCGCTACGGTCAGCTGACGTATATGCGCGTCTACCAGGGCTCGCTGCGCAAGGAAGATGTCATCCAGAACACCCGCACTGGCCGCAAGGTCAAGGTGTCGCGTCTGGTGCGCATGCACTCCGATGACAAGGAAGACATCAACGACGCCGGGCCTGGCGATATCATCGCCATGTTTGGTGTGGAGTGTAACTCGGGCGATACCTTCACCACGGGACTCAACGTGGCGATGACCTCGATGTTTGTGCCGGATCCGGTTATCAAGCTGGCGATTAAGCCGCAGGATCAGAAGGCGCAGATGAACATGTCGAAGGCCATCCAGCGCTTCACCAAGGAAGACCCGACGCTACGCTGCGAAGTAGATCCTGAGAGTGGTGAGACGCTGCTCGCTGGTATGGGTGAGCTTCACCTCGAAGTGTATATCGAGCGTATGAAGCGCGAGTACGACGCGGTCGTGCTGGTCAGCCCGCCACAGGTTGCGTATCGTGAGACGCTGACGCAGCGCGCCGACTATAGCTACACCCACAAGAAGCAGACGGGTGGCTCGGGCCAGTACGGCAAGATCATGGGTTATATCGAGCCTTGCGAGGAGCATCAGTTTGAGTTCCTCGACGAGGTAACCGGTGGCTCGGTGCCCCGCGAGTTCATTCCTAGCGTTGAGAAGGGCTTCCGCTCGATGCTGCCCAAGGGTCGCCTGATTGGCTTCCCGGTGGTCAATGTTCGCGCCTGCCTTGAGGATGGTGCTTCGCACGCCGTTGACTCGTCAGATATCGCCTTCCAAGAGGCAGCCCGTGGTGCTTGGCGTGAGTCGTACGCCAAGGCCAAGCCGCAGATTCTAGAGCCGATCATGAGGGTCTCTCTGGAAGGACCTGCTGAGCACTCCGGTAGCATGATCGGGACGCTGATGGCGCGACGCGGCAGTATCATTGGCTCCACTGAGTCCCAAGGACAGGTTGCGGTGGAAGCAGAAGTACCGCTGGCTGAAATGTTTGGCTACTCGACGACGATTCGCTCGGCAACCCAGGGCAAGGCAGAGTTCTCGATGGAGTTCTCGCGCTACGCACCGGTGCCAAGCAACATCGGCGAAGATTTGATTGCCAAAGCCAAGGCCAAAGCAGAGAAGGAAAAGAAGTAAACCCTCTGACCGGGAGGCCTCTCGCATGCAGCGCAAAGAAATCAACGAACAGAGCCCACTGCGAATCTTGGAGCAGTCCAGTCACGGCGGGCTTGGTCGCGGCAACTTAGGTGTGGTGATGGCCAGGGCTGGCGTCGGTAAGACGGCATTCCTGGTGCACATCGCGCTCGACAGCTTGATGCGTGACCGCAAGGTCTTTCACGTGTCCTTGGACACGGCGGTGGACCATGTAAAAAGTTGGTACGATGCGGTGTTTTCCGATCTTGCGCGGGCCACTGGTCTGACGGACATCGCTGCCACTCAGGACGTTATCGCGAAGAACCGCATCATCCAGACCTTCGCGCAGCACGGCCAGGGCGGCAGCGAGTTTTCGGTTCCCAAGCTCAAGAGTGCGATTGAAGTCCTGCAGCAGTACGCCAAGTTCTCGCCGGACGTGGTCTTGATTGACTCGTTTGACTGGGGCCGGGCGGAGGCTGCAGAGATCGAGGCGCTGAAGGCGCTGGCCACAGAGCTGAACATTGAGCTGTGGATGACGGCGCTGACTCATCAGTCGCAAGTGGGAACGGGGGCACCAGACAAGGTGCCGCCGCCTTGTGATCGTTATCTGAGCGCTATCTCGGTGGTGGTGTTCTTGCAGCCCATCGAGAAGCAGCTCTCGGTGCGACTGCTCAAGGATCATGGCACCGTCAAGGTGAGTGATACCCACCTGATCCTGCATCCCGATACCATGCGGCTGGTCGATGGACGCGCACCGCAGGCCCTGGCCGAGGAGCTGCCGCTGTCGGCGTATGCACTGCTCTCGGGCGGGGCGATTGGCGCAGAGGCAGAGTTTGGGGCCTGTGCCGAGCGATATGGTTTGAAGGAAGAGAACTACTCTTTCGAGGGTCACCCGGTGGCGCGCACGCGGGGACTGCACTTGCTTAGCGAAGAAGAGCTGCGCGATGGTGATGTCAGCCTGGCGTATGTCTCGGCGACCATGCACCGCCCGTATCACCAAAATCCGACGCTGCGCAAGGTGCTGCAGAGCATCTGGCACCAGGTGAACTCCTCCAACGAGGTCTTCATTGTCGGCGTGATCCAGCGCGACGACACCGTAAAAGGTGGCACCGGCTGGGCTGCAGAGCTAGCGCGGCATCAGCAGAAGCCGCTGCATGTCTACGACCAAGAGCGACGCAGTTGGTTCACTTGGAATCACTCCTCGCGCACCTGGCAGCCGAGTCGTCCTACGATCTCACATACTCGCTTTACGGGCACGGGCACACGCAGCTTGACCGATGACGGACGCGCCGCCATCCAGGCACTGTTCGCTACTAGCTTTGGGGCAGGGCGGCCAGGTCGCTCCGGTCCGCTTGCGGCTCAGTAGTAAGCGCTTACAGCTCGGATCGCGACGCACAAAAAGAAAATCTATTAGCGCCCGCCTCGCCCATTCCAACGGGAGGCGGGCGTTTTTATTTCTGTCGCCGTGTCTATGCGAGCTGACGAGTAAAGCGCTTCTGCAGGGGAATTTCGGCGACGTTCAGGCTGGCCAGCGACCCGCGTACAATCGGTCACAGCAAACGCTCTAACCGGGAGGCTGTGGACATGAACGCGGGATGGAGGTTGGGATGTGCAGCGCTGGCTTCGGTCTGGCTGCTGGGGGCCTGTCAGTCGAGCATGACCACAACCGACGTAAGCGACGCTGGTGCTGGAGACGCTGCGGCGCCTGCTCCTGTTCGTAGCAGCTTGTATCCGACGGACTGGAAGCCGGGGTTTGCCGATACCTCGGGGCGCTTCCTGCACGACTTTTCCTACGCCGGTTACCGAAACGGCGAGGTCATGGTTCCAGAGACTCCTCCTGGGCTGACCTATGATGCTGTGGCTGGGTATGGAGCCGATCCAACCGGCGTAAAGGATGCTACGGCTGCGATTCAGGCCGCTCTGCAGGCAGCCAGTGCCGCGGGCGGAGGTGTTGTGCTGCTGCCCAAGGGCACTTATCGCTGCGATGGCACTTTGCGCGTAAGCAAGCCCGGCGTAGTGCTGCGTGGCGCCGGACCGGACCAGACGCTGCTGCAGTTTACCAAGTCTAAGGGGATGGGTTACTCGGGGCACCTGACGTTTGCGGGGACGATTGCGCCGGGGCCGCAGCTGCCGCTTCTGGCAGAGACCAAAGAGCTGGAGCGGGTGGTGCGCGTCGCCGATGCGAGCACGCTGCAGGTGGGCGACGACATCAGCCTGGGCTTTGTGATCACCCCCGCGTTTACCGAAGAGCATGGCATGACCGGGATCTGGACCGCTTTTGCCAACCAGTGGAAGCCGATATTCCGTCGTCGCGTCGTCGCTGTAGACACCAAAAAGACGCCGCACGAAGTGACCGTAGACGTGCCGCTGCGCTACCCGATGAAGCTGCGCGACACTGCCGCCCTGCGCCGCGAGACTGGCTATGTGTCCGAGTGCGGCATCGAGAACCTGGGCATCAGCAATGCTGTTGCGTGGGCCGATGCCTGGGCGGTTAATCAAAACCACGCCATCGAGTTTCTGGCCGTCAAGGACTGCTGGATTCGCAAGGTGCGGTCTTTTGCCTCGCCGCTGTCAAACCCAGCCGGCTATCACCTGCAGTCGAGCGGCATCTTGGTCCGCGACAGCAAGCGCGTCACCGTGTCCGAGACCGACCTAAGCCGCGCGCAAAACCGAGGCGACAACGGCAACGGCTATTTATATGAAGTCTCGACGAGCAACGAGGTTTTATTTCGCGATAGCCAAGCGCACGAGGGTCGCCACAACTTCATCCAAAACTGGGACTTTGGCACTACCGGCGTGGTCTGGCAGCGGGTCTTTACCGAAGGCAGCCAGTCCGTGTCATCGGTCAACAACCCGTTTAGCTTTCCCACTGCCTCAGAGTTTCATCACTCGCTGGCCATGGCGTGCCTTATCGACCAGAGCACCATCGACGATGCCTGGCAGGCGCAAAATCGCCAGCTTTACAGCTCTGGCGCCGGTCATACCTCGACGCAGGGAGTGTTTTGGAACAACCAAGGTCGTGGACGGATCTCGTCGCTGCAATACGGCTGGGGCTATGTCATCGGCACCAAGAAGCTGACGGTGGTCACCGATCCAAGCGACATTTTTGGTTCTGGCCAGGGCAGTACGCCCGAGGACTATCGCGAGCACATCGACCTGACAGCCGTCCTTGAGCCAGCGTCGCTGCGCGATGATCAGCTGACAAGGCGACTGGCGCGCGGCGAGAAGCTCTGGTAGCCGCCGCGCGCGATCTACGCGACTACTTGCCTAGCAGCGCGGTGACCTTTACCACGTGTCCTTTGACCGATACCTTGGGGAATACGCCCAGTAATTTCCCGTCGCTGCCGATGACAAAAGTTGAGCGGATAAGGCCCATGCTCTTTTTGCCGTAGTTGTTCTTTTCGCCCCAAGCGCCAAACTTTTGCGCGGCCTCGGCTCCCGGGTCGGCCAGCAGCACAAACGGCAGCGAGAACTTCTGCTTAAACTTGCGGTGAGTCTCTGCCGAGTCGGGGCTGACGCCGAGCACCACGACGTCGGCAGGCAGCGACTTGGCTAGCAGGCTGTCACGAAAGTCGCAGGCCTCCTGCGTGCAGCCTGGCGTGTTGTCGCGCGGGTAGAAGTACAGGACCACACGCTTGCCGCGATAGCTCGCCAGCGTGTGGGTTTTGTCATCGTCGCCCAGCAAGGAAAACTCAGGAGCCAGGTCACCAGCTTTAAGGGATGTTGTCATGGCTGCGCTTGTACCTAGAACCCGCTGCCAGGTCAACGCCGGCAAACGGACTCAAAAATAGATTTCCTCGTCGAGCTTGCTTGAAGTTTGTAGTGCAGGTCTTGCTGGGCGCGGTGGGCGCTGCGTGTTAGGTTGCCGCCCCATGAGTGACCCCCAAAGCGCGAACCCCAAGAACCCGGAAAGTGCATCGTCTGAATCCGCATCAGCGACGGTAGATGCCGCTAGTTTTGTCGTTGCCACTTGGAACGTAAACTCGCTGCGCATGCGGATGCCGCGACTTTTGCCGTGGCTGGCCGAGCACAAGCCCGACGTGGTGTGCCTGCAAGAGATCAAGCTGCAAGAGCCTGACTTTCCCCTCGTCGAGCTGCTAAGTGCGGGCTATCACGCGGTGGCGCTGGGTCAAAAGACCTATAACGGGGTTGCGGTGCTGTCGCGCGTCGAGCACGGGGCGCCGACGCAGGTTGTGGCCGGTCTGCAAGACGACGACGCAGATCCAGAGTCTCGCCTGTTGGCAGCGACTATTCCCGGCTTGGGCGTGCGCGTGGCTTCGGTGTATGTGCCGCAAGGCCAAGAGATCGACTCGGACAAGTTTGCTT
>JAGNNG010000514.1 GCA_017990795.1 Deltaproteobacteria bacterium | reverse complement strand
ACGATGGCGTCTACATGCTAAAGCAGCAGAACCTGCGCACGTACTGGATTCACCGCGTGCTGGCTTGGTACCTGGCCGGGCAAGTGGCCGCTGGCACCGCCAACAAGCGCCTGGGCGTCATCAGCGCCTTTATCAATCCCGAGACGGTGGCCGACGTAAATGCCTTTACGCTGGGCGCGCGCAGCATCAAAAAAGACCTGATCGTGGAAGTCCGGCACATGGGCTTCTGGTTTGATACCGAGACGCTGCCCACCTACAAATACAAAGACCGCCTTGGGGTGACCAATAACTACTATCGCGAAGAGTATTTGGCGGCGCTGATGGTCGATTCCGGCTGTGAAGTCATTGCGCACCTGGGCAATACCCAAAGACCAGTGCGATTGATTGAGAAGCTGGTCAATAGCAAATACACCACAGGACCGGTTTACTCGTTTGCCAATGACAACCAAGCGGGATATCTGGATGCGGGCGGACAGCCGTTAAAGAGCTGCCTAGGCTCTATTTATGAAAACTGGTTTACGCTGTATCGCGATCTGTTTGAGTCGCTGCATCGCAACAGCTTTGGTCCGCAGACCTCGTTTGACTACGACATGGACTTGACGACCGACAGTCCCACGGGGGTCTCGGTCAATCCGGCGGCGCCGGTGGACAGCGTGGCGGTGCGCACGCTGACGCAGAACCTGCTGCGCATCAAAGACCCCGCGCCCAGGCGGCGAATCTTTGGCGGCCCGTACAAGATCAACGGCCAGCGCGACAAAAACGGCGACGGCCTTCCCGATCCGGCCTCCGAGCAAGAGGTCGCAGCCGACGTGGTGCTAGACCCGCAAGAGACGGCGAATATGTGCTGGTACGTCGAGGGTGTGGTGGAGAAAAAAGACCGGGAAAACCCGCTGTCTGCAGATGTGCCAGCGCTGGTGCCGGGGGGACTGGTACCGGGCGCCACGACTCCGGGCTCCTCGGTGCCCTACGGAAGCTACAGCACCGATAAGCTGGTCATCCCAGCGGGGCTGTCGGCAGAGTGCCGCAAGAACGCTTTTGGCAGTCCCAGCTAGAGGCCCAGCCCCGCCACACAGCAGCCAACCTGCCGCCCCAAAAGCCGCCCGCAATCCGTCACACCACCGCTGCCCCGAAGGTATATAGTGACGCTGTTTTTGCAGCACTTCATTCCTTAGGTGTTCGCTGAACGTGGTCTTTTGCTTGGAGGGGTCCCATTCAGATCGGAATTACGAAAGAGTCTGCCCCAGGGGAGCGTCGAGTCGCTGCCACACCCGAGACGGTCAAGAAGCTGGTTGGCCATGGTCTTACGGTGGTGGTGGAGCACGGCGCTGGCGTGGCGGCGGGTTATCCCGACGAAGCCTATCAAGCAAGCGGGGCCCAGCTCGGTGAAAAGGGCGAGATCTTGGGACAGAGCGACGTCGCGCTCAAGGTCCGCCCGCCAAGCCCAGAGGAAGCGGCGCTGCTAAAGGAAGGCTCGCTACTGGTGTCGCTGCTGCAGCCGGAGCGCAATCCGGGGCTGCTCGAGTCGCTAAATGCGCGGCGGGTCAGCGGGCTGGCGCTGGAGCGAATCCCACGCATCAGCCGCGCGCAGAAGATGGACGTGCTGTCGTCGATGGCCAACCTCGCGGGGTATCGCGCGGTCATCGAGGCAACGCAGACCTACGGCGGCTTTTTTGGCGCGCAGGTGACGGCGGCGGGCACGACTCCACCGGCGCGCGTGCTGGTGATTGGCGCTGGCGTGGCGGGTCTGGCGGCGATTGCAGCGGCCAGGGCGCTGGGCGCAGAAGTCCGCGCCTTTGACACCCGCGAGGCCGCGCGCGAGCAGGTCGAGAGCCTGGGCGCCAAGTTCCTAACCGTCGAGCTGCAAGAGAGCGGCGAAGGCGGCGGCGGCTACGCCAAGGTCATGAGCAAAGAGTTTATCGAGGCCGAGATGGCGCTGTTCCGCCGTCAGGCCGCCGAGCTGGATGTCATCATCACCACCGCGCTGGTGCCAGGGACCAAAGCGCCGCTGCTGCTGCCTCGCGATGTCGTGTCGGCGCTAAAGCCCGGCAGCGTCGTCGTCGATATGGCCGCCGAGCAAGGCGGCAACTGCGAGCTGTGTAAGCCCGGCGAAGTGGTCGACTTTTTAGGCATCAAGATCCTGGGCTACACCGACCTGCCCAGCCGCATGGCCGGCACCGCCAGCAAGTTCTTCGCGACCAACATCCTGCACCTGCTGGTCGAGATGGGCGCAGGCAAGCAGCTGCGCATCGATTTAGAGAGCGAAGTGGTCCGTCCCGCGCTGCTGACCCACGAGGGCGCGACGCTGCCGCCGGTGCAAGCCAAGCCGCCCTCGCCTTCTGCCGCGCCGCGTGGTCCCAAGCCGCCGCCTGCAGACGCGAAGCCCAAGCAGCAAGACATCATGACGCCGACGCGCAAGGCCTGGGGCGCCACGCTGGGCGGCATGGTGGTGCTGGCGTGTCTGTTCCTTTTGGGGCGCTTTGCACCGCGCGACTTTTTGCAGCACTCGACGGTGTTTATCCTGGCGTGCTTTATCGGCTGGCAGGTCATCTGGAGCGTAAGCCCA
>JAGNNG010000513.1 GCA_017990795.1 Deltaproteobacteria bacterium | reverse complement strand
ATCAAAAAGCGGTGACGGCGTTTCGCGCGGGGGACTATGCCACCACTCGCGCTGAGCTGCTGCCGCTGCAGAACAAAGACCAGCTGGCAGGGCTCAAGAGTCGCGACTATGCGCTTTATCTTTTGGGCGAGAGCGAAGCGCTGCTGGCCGAAGAGCAGAGCGATCGCAAGCTGTGGCAGAGCGCATTTACTCACCTGCGCCTGGTCGAAAACCTTAGTGAGTCGCCGCTGTCAGGACAGGCGCGGGCGCGGGCGGCAGACTGCGCACGACGGCTGGGCAAGCCCGAGCAGAAGCTGGCCGAAGCAAGCTATCGCGCGGCGCTGGCTGCAGCTCGTCCCAGTGTCGATGGCGCAACCGTTCGCTTTCGACTCGCAGAGCTGGCGCTGCTGGCGGACAAAAATGCTGAGGCCCGCGCGGCGCTGCGCAAGCTGTACGTCGAGTCGCCACTACATCCGCTGGCCGATCAAGCGCTGGCTCGGCTGCATGAGCTAGACGCCGGCTTGACCCTGGATGCCAGTGAGCACCTGTCGCGCGCTCGCAACCTGATCGCCAGTCGCAAGTGGCCAGAGGCGATCGCCGAGCTGCAGACGCTGCCCAAAGATCTGGGACCGGCGCTGCGCGACGAGATCGAGTACTGGCTTGGCACCAGCTTTTATCGCATGCGCCGAAACTACGCGGGGGCGGCCCAGAAGCTGCTCGATGTCGCCAAGCGCATGCACGGCGAGAAGCAAGCCGAGGCGATGTTCCATGGCGCCCGCGCGCTGTCTCGGGCCGACCAGGATGACGAGGCGCAAAAGGGCTACAAGGCCGTGGTCGAAGCGCACCCCAAGTCGCACTGGGCGCCGGAGGCCTCGTTTCTCGTCGGCTGGCTGGACTACAACCGAGGCCGCTATAGCGAAGCCATCCCGAGCTTGAAAGAGACGCTGCGTCGCTACTCAGGGCAGTTTGCTGAGGACGCGCGCTGGTACATCGGCTGGTCGCAGTTTCTGCTGGGCAACTACGCCGAGTCGCTGCCCGAGCTGGACCAGCTGAGCAAGCGCTCGGGGCTGACCGGGGGCAAGGGTAGCTACTGGGGCGGCATGGCGCTGTATCGCATGGGCCGCAAGCCCGAAGCCATCGAGCGCTGGCAGCGCCTGATCGAAGCGCAGCCGCTGTCCTACTACGGCATGCTGGCGCGGGCACGGCTGAAGCAAGAAGGCGTGGCGGTGACGCTGTTTGCCGACCCGGCGCGGCGCTCTGCTGAAGGAGTGCCCGACTGGAAGCTGCCGCTGGAACCACGGGTGCTGGCCGATGCGCAGCTTCTGCGCCCGATCGAGATGATCGATGTGGGCCTGGACATTGAAGCCAGCCAGGAGCTGCGCAAGCTGGAGTCGGCACTGATGCAGCGCTACGGCAGCGGCAGCGCCCTGCCCGTGCTGACCAGCCTGTACAACCGCGCCCAGAGCTTCCAGCGTCCGCACCTTTTGGCCGAGGTCCACGGCTCGGCGGCGCTGCGCAAAGACCCGCACCAAGTCCCGGCGGCGCGACCGTTTTGGGAGGCGATGTATCCGCTGGCCCACCGCGCGCTGGTCGAAAAGTACGCGCCCACCGGCGAGAATCCGCCGCGCTACCTGTACTCGATCATGCAAAAAGAGTCGGCGTATAACCCGCACGACGTCTCTTACGCCGACGCGATTGGGCTTCTGCAGATGATTCCGCCGACCAGTCGCCGCGTCGCCAAGCTGATTGGCCGCCCGTACACCGACGACGTGCTGTACGACCCCGAGGGCAACATCCAGTTTGGGGCGTACTACATCGGCCACCTGCTCAAGAAGTTCAAAGGGCAAGAGGCGCTGGGCGCGGGCAGCTTCAACGCTGGGCCGAATGCGATGATTCGCTGGCTCAAGAAGAACGGCGACCGCTCTTTGGACGAGTTTATCGAGCTGTGTCCCTACAACCAGACGCGCGAGTACATGAAGAAGCTGCTCGATATCTACGCGCACTACGTTTATCTGTGGGACAAGCAGGAGTACCTGCCCGACTTAAAAGTCGATAAGGACTACCTGCAGAGCGACGGCATCGACTACTAGAGCCTAAAGCTGCCAAGCCACAGCGCGCGGCAGCCACAGGTTCTAAAAAGCGCCAAATTCGGCCAAATTCGGCGGTTTTCAGCCAAATGGGTCGGTTTGCGGCGATTTGCTACTTCACCAAATCGGGGTAGCGCAGCAGCTCACGGGCCGCAGGTCCCAGGCGGAACAGTGCATCCAGCATCGACAGGCCGGGTATAAACGGCCCGCCTTGGGGATAGGCCAGCGGCTCGTAGGCGCGCACTTGCAGACGCAGGCCAGCGGCGACAAACGAGGTCTCGTGCTGATAGCGCGGACCGCTGGGACCCGACAGGTACTCAGTGCCGCCGACCGCTTGGCACAGCGCGACCAGGCGTGCATCTCCCGTCGCTGCGACCGATAGCTCACTGGCACGCACGATGGGAGTAGTCAGGCCCAAGACCTCGGCCAGCAGACGCACCAGGCGCTCGTTAAAGTCCGCCAGCAGCTCGCCCGGCTGCGCGTACAGCGACTGCAGACGCTCG
>JAGNNG010000512.1 GCA_017990795.1 Deltaproteobacteria bacterium | reverse complement strand
TCTGTTCGCTGCTGTCGGGGGACCCGCTGGTGCTGGCGCTGAGCCTGGTCGGAACGGCGGCCTGGGGTCATGGGCTGCTGGTGACGCGCTGGCTCGAGCAAGCCTCGCAGCTGATTCATGTCGCGCGCTTGGATGAAGCCGAGGCGCTGCTGCTGCGCTGTCTGCGTCCGCCGTGGGGCAGCGAAGCGGTGCGAGGACACGCCCACCTGCGGCTATCGACCGTGGCCAGTCATCGCGGCCTACACGACGAAGCGCTGCGCCAGGCTCGACTGGCGACCGGCCTGTTCGCGGGGGAGTATCCGCCCCAGCCGCAGTTCCTTCAGCTCTCTCGCTATCAGGAGGTGCGGGCGCTCGTCTCGCTTCACAAGCAGGCCGAGGCGCGTCACGCGTTCGCGGATCTGCACGGGGCACCGAGCGGCGACTATCTGCGGGCGCACTACTACCTGACCGAGCTGTACCTGGCGCTGGGCGATGGGCAGATTCCGTTTCTGGATGGACCGCTGTGGGAGCGGGCGCAGCTGGCGCTGGACAGTGAGCATGCGCCGCCGCTGCTCGGGCTGTGTGCGTGGGGCTTTGACAAGCTGGGCGATGACGAGTCGGCCCAAAACTTTCACACGCTGTGTCAGAAGCGCTGTGGCGAGCGACTGGCGCTGACCCTGCCGCTGCTTGCGCACTACCTGGCGCGGCGCCACCACCACAGTGCCAGCAGCCACGAGCCAATCGACAGCAGCAGCCCCAGCAAAAACGAGCGTGGCCGGTAATACGCCGTCACCCGGTGCTGACCCGGCGGAAGCTGCGACAGATCGAGCGCCAGCTGACCTTGGTCTTTGCCTACCGACACCGCCTGCGGCAGCGCTTTCCAGTGCTCATTCCAGTTCGAGTTGAGCAGGACGCGCGCCCCCGGCTGCTTCACGTCCACCAGAAGCTCGCGCCGATTCGGAGTCTGCTGATACGACAAGATCTGCCCCAGCGCGGGGTCCACCAGCCAGGCCTGCGGCACGTCTCCCAGCGCCAGCTTTTCGGCCCGCTGCAGCGGCGCTTCCTCATCACAGCCCATCACGCCTTGGCCGAGCAGCTCCAGCTCGCGCATCTGGCTCCAGTGACCTTGGACATGAAAGAACGGCACCGGCGACTCGGGCACCACCAAGCGAACCGTAAAGACGCCGGCAAAGCTGTGCGCAAAGAACCCCGTCGCATCGACCGCCGTCCCCAGCACCAGCGCCATCCCCAGCAGTCGATTCGGCCACAGGCTCGGCGAGCGCTGCGCCAGCCACGACATCACCCAGTCGGCGCCCTGCCCTCCCAGCAGCGACAGCCACAGCACCGCCAGCACCAAGTGTCGGGACGGCACCCGCAGATCGCGCAGCACCGGCAGCTTCTGGAGCAGCGACCACGGCGAAAGCGGCGAAAAGTTCCCCAGCGACAGCAGCACCGACACCACCGCGAGCAAAAGCAGCCGCCCGGTCAGGGTCGCCCCGCCGCGAAACAGCCGACCTTCCCCAAGCAGCCACGCCCCAATCGGCGCCACCGCCAGCGGCAAGATCAGGTTGGGCATCCGCGCGGTGTACTCGTGCGACCAGTACTTGCGGCCCGGCAGCGGACCAAAGTCTCGCCACGCAAACAGATCGAACAGCACCTGCTTGAGCTGGGTCAGGTCCGGCGTGCGGCGAAACAGGGGCCGGGGATGATCGAGGATGAACTCGAGCGTCGGCAGCATCCGAAACGCGAACAAAAACAGCGCCCCAAGTGCCACCGCCAGCAGCAGCCCATACAGCGACACCGTATCCCGTAGCCGCGTGCGGGCCGGCAGCTCATTGCGCAGCGGTCGCACCGCCATCGCCGTCACCCACAGCAGCAGCAGCTCGCCCGCCATCGCCGGAGTAAACGTCCCGCCCAGGCTCGCAATCCAGCCCGCGACCGCCGCCGTCCCGACCAGCCAGCGCCGATCGGCCACCGTGCGCACAAAACAGTACAGCAGCAGCGGATACAGCGAGACGCCGGCAAAGTTGATGTGACCCGACGACAGGTGCAGCGCCATGTAGCCCGACAGGCCGTAGCTCGTGCCCGCCACCACCGATCCCGTCCAGCCGAAGTCGAGCCGCCGCGCCAGCAGCGCCGTCCCAAAGATGCCGAGCGCCAGATAGAGCAGCATCCCCAGCTTCAGGCCCCACGGCGTCCCGAACAGCAGCACCAGCAGAAACGTCGGCGCTCCATCCATCGACTGCGGGTTGGCCAGCCCGACCTCACCCCCGCACGAGTAGGGATTCCACAGCGGCACCTCGTGATACCAGAGCACGGTTCGGCGGGCCAGCTCGGTCATCGTCTCGAAGTAGCGCCAGTCGTAGCGGCTCGACCAGCTACCGCCCTGCAAAAGCGCCGGCCACAGCGCGATCGCCGCCAGCAGCAGCGCCCACCCCGCAATCAGCGCATACACAAGTCGGTGCGCACGCCGCACCTGCGCAAGAAACTCCAAGTCAGGCGACGAGTCGGGTTCCATGGCTTCGGGTCGATTCCTAGCACGGCAGCGGATATCATGGTGCGGTCATGAGCCGCGAGCGCTTCCTTGAAAA
>JAGNNG010000511.1 GCA_017990795.1 Deltaproteobacteria bacterium | reverse complement strand
GAATCGTCACGCCGTGTACCGCTGACAGATCCGCTGCCGCTGCTGCCCGCAGCTCCGCAATCCCGCACACCGGGGTGTAGCGGTTGGCGCCGCGCTCGATGGCCTGCGACGCCGCTGTCCGAATGTGTGCCGGGGTCGCAAAGTCCGGCTCGCCCAGCGTCAGGCTCAAGATGTCCCGCCCCGCAGAGACAAGCTCCTTGGCACGCGCCGCAACTTCGAGCGTAATCGACGGGACCAGGGCTTCGACTCGGCGAGCGAGACGCATCAGCGGTCTTCTTTCGGCGGATTGATCACCCCGAGCCGCTCGCGCAGCGCGACGGGAATCCCTGGCGGAACCATCCAGTCTACGTCGCCCCCGAACTGCGCGACCTCTTTGACCAGCGACGAGCTGACATAGAAATACTGCGCCGCCGTCATCAGGAAGATGGTGTCCACCTCGGGCGCCAGGCGATGGTTCATGTGCGCAAACTGAAACTCGTACTCGAAGTCCGCGAGCGCCCGCAGGCCGCGCACCACAAAGCGCGCCCCCCGCTCCTTCACGTACTTCACCAGCAGCCCGGAGAACGCATCGACATCGACCCGAGGATCGTGGGCCACGGCCTGCAAGATGTGCTCGCGCCGCTCGGCCACCGTGAAGAGCGGCTTTTTGCGTACGTTGTCGGCGATGGCAACGATCACCCGATCAAACATCTTCAGAGAGCGCACCAAGATGTCGATGTGGCCGTTGGTGACTGGGTCGAACGAACCGGGATAGATGGCGATTCTCTCGGTAGACACGTCTCCGCTCCGCTAGTGGTGCAAGCTTGTAGGCGTCAGCCTTGCAAGTGTGTGCAGGTAGAGTCAAGGTACAAGTATGCCCATGGGAAGCCCTCTTGGCCGTGGCAGCCGGCTCGCTCTGTGCCGTTCAATCGTCGCTGTGACTCTTTCGGCAGCGGTCATTCAGTGTGATGTGGACCTAGGCAGTCGGCCCGCCGCGCCGGACCAGACCCTGGGCGAGCAGGTCTTCCGCGAGTCGTGCCAGCGCGTTGCCTACACCGCCCAGCTGAGTGACCAGGCCGCCGGCAAGCGGTCGTTCGTTGATGCCTCGGGTGTCAGCTATCGACCGCTGTGCAGCGATGGTCAAGCGCCCCCAGCCGATGCCCCGAGCATCATGGCGGCTGTCTCGGCAGAGCGCAGTCACATCATCTTGGGCGTCGATACCGCTGTGCCCAGAGCGCTGTACGACGACCTGGACCAGGCGCTGCGCGGCACCATGCCGGCCTTGGAGGGCCAGTCCGCGCAGCAGGCCGCAGAGGCCGGCGGGACCACGCTGCTACAGGTGGCTGCTAGCAGGGATGCAGTCGCCGCCTTGGCCCGGCTGGGCTGGCGCGACGGCTTTACTCCACCGCACACGGCAGGAGGGCTGGCCCGGGGCCTCTTGACAGCCCCGATGCTGCACGAGTCGCTGCTGGCCGTGCTGCCGGTGCTCAGTGACTCGCAGCCGGGCGCTGGGGATGCAAGCGGCGCGGCGGCGCTCAAGGCGCTGCTCACGGCGACCAGTCGAGAGCTGGGAGCGGTGACAGCGGTGGCCAGACCGCAAGCGCCCGACCGGACGCTCAACCTGCTCAACCGCTTTCTGCTCAGCGAGTCGAGCGAGCTTATGACGCTGCCGGCGGGTCAGTCGTATCCGGCGGTGCGTCGCGATCACCGGGGCCTGCCGCTGGTCAGCCTGCAAGCCGGCGCGCTGCCGAGTCCGTACATCGACAAGGACAAAGATGGCTATGCCGACAGCGATGCCAGCGGTCGCTTTGTCGATGCCAGCGGTGTGCCGATTCCGTTTGTGACGCCGTTTGCCAGCCTCAGCCTGCACCACCAAGACCGGGCGGTGGCACGGGACAGTGCAGGCCGCGCCCTTGTAGCCGCTGCGGGGCCACCGCTGTACAGCTATCAGAACCTCGATGCCACGGTGCTGACGGCGCTGCTGCGCGAGGCCCCGGCGCTCCTCGACAGCCAGCGGGACCTGCCGCTGCGGCTGGTGCAAGGCGCCAGCTCACTGCTCGGACCGCGCGCGCTCGCCCACAAGGACTTGGGCGGCACGCGGCTCGACTATCAGGGCTTTGACAAGACGCAGTCGCCGCTCCTCGACCTGGTGTATGCGTACCTCCAGCTGCTGACCTACCAAGACAGCGGCAGTGGCAGCGGCGCCGACCTCCAGCGGCTGCTGCGCGCCGTGCAGTTCGTGCTGCGCACCCAAGAGTCGGTACTGGCCCGCAACCTCGATGCCGTGGCCAAAGCGCTCGACGAGTCCAAGCAGCCCGCCTATGCCGCAGCGCAGCTCGCCGAGCAGTCCACGTTCTATGACGACCTTGTGCCGATCCTGGTGCGGCTGCTGCGCCACCCCGACCTTGTGCGCGATCTGCTGCTGGCGCTAAGCGACCCGGCGACCGCCGACCTGGGGCAGATCCTGGGCATCTTGGCGACCGACTCGAGCCAGCTGTTCATGAACCAGAACCAGCTCGATACGCGCGGTCAGCCGGCGGATCTGACCTCGGTGATTGGGACGTTCGGCAAGCCGGTGGACCGCAGCCTGCC
>JAGNNG010000510.1 GCA_017990795.1 Deltaproteobacteria bacterium | reverse complement strand
CAATCGCTGCTTGCGGAGTGGGAAAAGCTAGGGGCCGAGCTGGCTGAGTAGGGAGCCGCGCGCGGGTTCCTCAGTCAATTCCGCGGGATAAATCACCGGCCTCCCGTCGGAGAGTAATAAATATTTGTTGTACGACCCGACCTGTGGGCATCTATATGGGGTAAGGAGGTGCGTATGTCACTTATTGCTCCATCCGAGCTTACTAATCCCGTTCTACTTTGTACGAAGTCGGGCCAGCTGAATCCTGCCGCGCGCGGCTGGGCCAGGCATCCGCTGTATCGCTGTAACTTGGTCGGGCCGATGTTTCGTCGCAAGCGCTGGAACTTCGCCTGTGTGGCGACGCAAGACCTGCTATTTGCTGTCGCCATCTCCGACGCTGACTATGTGGGCCTGGTGTTTGCGTGGATGTATGACTTTCGCACCGGTGAGCTGCGCGATATGGAGCAGCTGCAGCCCTTGGCGCGGGGCGTCAAGCTGGGCGAGTCGTTCTCCGATGATGCAGAGTTTTCCGGCGGTGGGGTCTTCATGCACTGGAGGCCGCAGCAGGTCGAAAGTGAGGCGGCGCAGCCCTCTGCCATCGAGCTGCAGCTGCACTGTCCGAACTTTGGCGGCGAAAAGCTGACCGCAGAGCTGCTGATCCAGCTCCCACGCAGCGACGAGAGCTTGAACCTAGTTGTGCCGTGGAGCGACGCGCGCTTTGGCTTTACTTCCAAGCATGTGTGCCTGCCGACGCACGGCTTTATCACCGTCGGTGACAAGACACGCACCTTGGTGGCTGAGCAGGCGCTGGGCAGTATCGACTTCTCACGCGGCGTGTGGCCGTATAACTCGCGGTGGCACTGGGCCAGCGGCTCCGGTTTTGCGGGTGGGCGACGCCTGGGTCTGAACTTGGGAGCAGGCTGGACGGACGGCACCGGCGTCGTAGAAAACGCCATCTTTCTAGACGGACATGTGATTCCGCTGTGGGAGCAAGTCCAGTTCTTGTTTGATCCAGCCAACTTGCGCGGCACTTGGCGAATTCAGACGCCTGAATCGCAGAACGTTAGGCTGACTTTTACGCCTGCACAGTCGCGTACGCAGGACACGAACCTCGGCATCTTGCGTACCAAGCTGGATCAGGTCATCGGTCACTTCTCGGGCCGAGTGATCCTGCCCAGCGGCGAGGAGCTGCTCATCGAAGACCTACCCGGCATCGCCGAAAATCACATCGCGCGCTTTTAGCAACTGGCTTGCGGTGAGCGCGGGTTTTGGTTGGCTGGGGATTTTCTCCCGGTCGCAGATGCTTGCGGTATAGTCCGCGCGGTTTCGTCGCGGATGCTGCTTTGGAAGTCGTTGAATACAACCTAGTCCTCCAGGAATTTGAAGGCCCGCTGGATCTGCTTCTGCACTTGGTGAAGAAGCACGAGCTAGACGTCTTTCACATCCCCATTTCGTTTATCACCGGCAAGTACATGCAGGCGCTGCTGTACATGCAAGCGGTCAACATGGACCTAGCCGGTGAGTATTTGCTCATGGCCGCGACGCTGGCCTACCTAAAGTCGCGTGAGCTGCTGCCGCCCGAGGCTCAGGTCGAAGATCCAGAAGTGCCCGCCGAAGAAGTAGGCGACCCGCGGGAGTCGCTGATCCGCCGCCTGCTGGAATATCAAAAGTTCAAGTCAGCGGGCGAGTACCTGGCGCAGCGACCAGTCATGGGGCGCAACGTGTGGGCGCGGGGCGCTCGAGGCTTGGATGTAGCGTCGGCGGAGTTTCCCCTGGATGCGCCGCTGGCTGAGATCCCAGTGTGGGAGCTGATTGGTCACCTGGCGCAGGTCTTGGGACGGACGCGGCGCAAGCTGTCGCATGAAGTGACCATCGACCGCTTGTCGCTGGCCGACCGTATCAACGAACTAAACGAGCGCCTGGACCGCTTGGCTCGTCTGGAATTTACCCAGATGCTGCGCGAGTTTGGGACCCGCGAAGACGTGGGCCCATTCGGCGGGCAGGTGGTGCTGACTTTTATGGCTGTCCTCGAGATGGCGCGGCTCAAGCTGCTAAAGGTCTACCAGGCCGATGAGATGGGTGAGATTTACCTAAGTCGTGCTGCTGGTTCCGGCCTTGGCGGCGTCGGTGGTCAGAGGCAGGTTGAGCTGCCTTTTGTTAATCAACCAAGTGTGTCAGCCGCAGCGGCTCAAGGCGCGCAATCACAGGCCAGTGATGGCTCCACTGAGATGGCAGTGACGGACAGCGCAGCGACACCTGAGCCGACGTCGTCAGAGGCCTCTGCGGAAGCTGAACTGCAGTCGGTGCCTGCTATTACAAGAGAAGATCTGCAATGAGTCGATTGCCCAAAGAGCCAGGACAGACGGGCGGCCCTCAAGGCGTCTCGGTGCAGTCCGAGGTTGTAGCGGATGCGACGGGTGAAGTTGCCTCGCATCGACTGTCGCTGGATGCCGAACCAGAGGAGAGCGAGCTGGTCGCGGATACCGAGCAGATTGCTGACCACTCGATGCCGCTGCTGTGGTCACAGGCCGATGCGCGCGAGGAAGCAGAGGAGGGGGCCAAAGCACTCTCTGAGGAGCGACTGCGCTCGGTGG
>JAGNNG010000509.1 GCA_017990795.1 Deltaproteobacteria bacterium | reverse complement strand
AAGACGCGCTCGATCGATGTGCGTATTTTGGCAGCCACGCATCGTGACCTGGAGGCCGAGGTGGCCGCCGGGCGCTTTCGCCAAGATCTGTATTACCGTCTGCGCGTGATCGAGCTGCTGGTGCCGCCGCTGCGCGAGCGCATCGAAGAGGTAGTGCCGCTGGCGGTGCGATTCTTGGCGGAGCATGCGCAACACAGCGGTCAACCTGCAGCGCTGCTTTCTCCGGAGGCGCGACGGGCGCTGCTTTCGTACTCGTGGCCGGGCAATGTGCGCGAGCTGTCCAACGCCATCGAGCGGGCTGCCGTGCTGGCCGGTGGCGCGCGCATCGAAGTTGGGGACTTGCCCGTCGAGCTGCAGCGCGAGTCGAGCACTGCTCCCAGTACGGCTGCTGCTGCTCATCCGGCCTTGACGCTGGCTGAGGCCGAGCGGCGACACATACTGGGAACTTTGGCTGCAGCCCTTGGCAATCGGGCGCGCGCCGCGCAAATGCTAGGCATCGGGCAAGCGACGCTGTTTCGCAAGCTGAAGCAGTATGGTGTGACGGCTGGTTAGCAAGGCGCACGACCGGCGCACGACCGTCGCACGGCCTGCCTACTGCGGACGCCCGGTGTTCTCGGGCCCAGCGCTTTGCAGCACCTTGCGCATCTGCAGCAGCATCTGGCGCGCTTCGGCTTCATTTTTGTGAAATGTGCTTGGGAATTTCTTCCCGGTCATAAGCTCGGCAGCGCGCGTCATCAGCGTGACCAGCGCCCGGGCTATCGGATTGGCTCCGTAGATCGCGGTGTGGCTAGGGAAGATCTGGGTTTTAAAACGCTCTGCTTGGTACCGGCGAGCGGCAGGAGTAACCAGTCCGCCATCGGTGGAGTCGCACAGAACCAAGGCGTATCCGTACTCATGGAACAGGCGCTCGGTTAGCTTAAAAAAGTCCTGTATGTCCGGCAGATCAAACTCGCCCACCATGCGTACCCAGACCAGATCTCCGTCGACGCGGACCTCGTGCTTCCCAATCATGAAAGAGGAGTCCGGGGGCTGCGCCTGCGTGTCTTGCATGGATAATCGCCCCTATCGTAGGGCCTCCGCTGCGCAGGGGGCGTTTATTTTTTGCGCGGCAGTGGTCCTGCCGAGCGGAATCACGTGAGTGCAATGGCCTCTGGTTTACGGCGTGGCCCCGCTGTGCGAACGCCTCCTTACTTGGTATTTGCAGTCCGCTGCGGTTTGACCAAATAGTCTCGGGTAGGAGCAAAGAAACGACGATGCCGACCATCCCTCACATCGAGAAGCACTTTACGGCCTCTGACACCGTCCGCGACTTGGTGATCGGCATGTCTGACGGACTGACGGTGCCGTTTGCGCTGGCGGCGGGGCTCTCGGGGGCGCTTAGCTCGACGCGGCTGGTGGCTACAGCGGGACTGGCAGAGCTGGCAGCAGGGGCGATTGCCATGGGGCTGGGTGGCTTTCTGGCCGCGCGCAGCGACGCCGAGCACTATCGCAGCGAGAGAGCTCGTGAGGAGCGCGAGGTCATCGAAAAGCCCGAGCACGAGGAGCGCGAGGTGGTCGAGCTGCTGACACACTACGGCCTGACCGAGCAGGAAGTGCGACCCCTGGTAAATGCGCTTCGGCGACAGCCGCAGCAGTGGGTCGAGTTCATGATGCACTTTGAGCTGGGCCTGCGGCAGCCCGAGTCGGGTCGCGCCGTACGCAGCGCGCTCACCATCGGCGGAGCGTACGTCTTGGGCGGGCTGTTGCCGCTGCTGCCGTATCTGCTGCTAAAGCAAAGTCATCAGGCGCTGATGCTGTCGGTGGTGCTGACGCTGCTAGCGCTGCTGACCTTTGGCTATCTAAAAGGCCGCCTGGTCGGTAGTCGGCCACTGCGTAGCGCGCTGCAGACGGCGCTGATTGGCAGCTTGGCCGCCGCGGTGGCGTTTGCCGTCGCGCACCTGTTTCAGGCCGGCTAAACCCGCTTCACTTGGCCACGGGTTCTTGCGGGCCGCGGAGGCAAGGCTTGGGCGCTGGCGCAGCACTGCGCGTCGCGACGGCTGCGCAGGGTTTAGCAAGGTCACAGGATCGCGCGCAGGTCGCATTTTGCGTGGTCGCAGCGCGCTGGCCGCACTAGCTGCGCGAAATCTTTATTTTTCTGACCGGTACTGGGCGGAAATTCCGTTACGCTAGCTAGGCCACCTTCGTGCGCACTGCTGGTGAGAGGGCTCTAGCGTCTTGGGACGCGACCAGGGGCCACGATGCTGGCGGGACCGCCTTGGCGTAAACGGTCAGGATAGATAACGATTAAACTGATTAATAAAATCTAAAGTGACATTAATCAGTTCTTCTGTTTGTTAAGATTAATGAACGCAGCTTGCTAATTGGGAGATAGCATGTTGTCCGTAAAAACAAAAGTGCGCAATAGCGAGATCAATGGACTGGGTGTATTTGCCGCTGAAGATATTCCTGCTGGTGCGGTCGTGTGGGAATACCACCCGCAGTTCGAGCATGAGATATCCGAGGAAGAGCTGCTGAAATTAAGCGAGGTTCAGCGCATATTTTGGTTTCACTACGGCTACTATGACTTAAGCCGTGG
>JAGNNG010000508.1 GCA_017990795.1 Deltaproteobacteria bacterium | reverse complement strand
CGCATCGCCGCCAGGTAAAACATCACGTCGCCGACCCCGTACGAGCACAAGGTCGACAGCACCATCCACCCCAGGCGCGGCGCGGTCAAAAGCTGCACCGAGGCCGGGCCCACCGTCACCAGCGTCATCAGCACAAACAGCGGCAGCACGATCAGCGAGCGGGTCAGGTTTACTTCTAGCGGGCCTGCGACGCGCGCGCTCTGGGCGTAAATCGCCGAGCCGTAGGCCCAGGTCAGCGAGCTGCCGAGCGCGCACAGCGGACCCAGTGCAATGCTCGAAAACACCATCCCCACCACTGCTTCTGTCGCTGCTGTCATCAAAGAAAACCCTCGTGGCCGCAGCCGGAGACGACGCGGGCGGGGCAGATGCTACAGCCGCGCGGCTAGGCGGACAAGCGCCACAGCCGGCTAACCCTGCGAAAACTGGCCCGGTTTAAGCGCAGAACCGCAGCGCTGGCCGTGCTAGCCTACCCGCGTGAGCGAGTACGAGTACAACGCCGAGGCCGAGGCCCATGCGCCGCTTGAAGGTTATCTAGGGCACACGTTTGCAAATAAGCAGCTGCTCCTGACCGCGCTGCGGCATAAGAGCTACGTCAACGAAAAGGGCGCCGGGCAAGCGCACAACGAGCGGCTGGAGTTTCTAGGCGATGCCGTGCTGCAGCTGCTGGTGACCACGATGCTGATGGAGGGCGGGCCCCAGCACTCCGAAGGCGCGCTGTCGCTGATGCGCTCGCAGGTGGTCAGTGAAGTGTCGCTGGCGCAGCTAGCCGCCGAGATTGAGCTGGGCTCTCACCTGCAGCTTGGACGGGGTGAGGACCAGAGCGGCGGACGCCTAAAGCCGTCCCTGCTGGCCGACGCGTTTGAGGCGCTGATCGGGGCGATTTATCAGGATCGCGGCTTTGAGTACACGCTGCGCACGGCACGACGACTACTGGGGCCAGCGGTGGAGCGGGTGCTGCAGCGAAGCTCGCTCGACTACAAGTCCGCGCTGCAGGAGTACCTGCAAGGCAGCCAGAAAGTGCGCCCTCGCTACGAGGTCGTCAGCACCGCGGGACCGGACCACAACAAGACCTTTGAAGTAAAGGTCCTGCTGGGAGAAGAAGAGCTTGGGCGCGGCAGTGGCAAGTCCAAGCGCGAAGCTGAGCACCATGCAGCGGAAGCGGCGCTCGAGCTGCTCACCAGCCAGCAGCCAGCAGCCGCAGAGACCCCGGCCAGCTCGCAGCGTACGCCCTCGAAAAAGACGCCCCGCTCGCGCCGCACACCTTCACGCCGCACGCCTTCACGCCGCACGCCTGCCCCGGCAGCGGTCGAGGACGCAGATAGTCGGCAGAGCGCACCGCGAGTAGACTAAAGAGACGAAAAGACGTGCGCCATGTCTAGCAAACCAGCCGACCTTTTTAGTCCGCCGCAAAAAAGTAGTAGCAGCGCCGACTCCGATGTCGCTGAGGCGGGTGCTGGGGGCCCGGTCTGCAACGCGGCTGGCCTGCCAGCTGGCTCTTCGCCAAGTGATGCGATGCCGGCGGTGCTGATGCCAGACTCGCTGTTTGCGCGGCTGCCGCGGCACATCACGGTGTACGAAGTCGGCCCGCGCGACGGCCTGCAAAACGAGTCCAAGATGGTGCCGACCGCCGACAAGATTGCGATGGTCAGCGCGCTGGTCGGGGCCGGCCTGAAAAACATCGAGATCACCAGCTTTGTAAATCCCAAGTGGATTCCGCAGCTGGCCGACGCCAGTGAGGTCGCGCGCGGCGTGGCGCGGGTGCCGGGAGTGTCGTACTCGTGCCTGGTGCCAAACCGGCGCGGGCTCGACTCGGCGCTGCAGGTGGGAATGCGCGAGATTGCGGTGTTTTTGTCGGCCTCCGAGACGCACAACAAGAAGAACGTCAACAAGACCATCGCCGACACGCTGGCCGCATTTGAAGAAGTAATCGAGCCGGCACTTGCTGCTGGCGTTAAGGTGCGCGCTTATGTCTCGACGGTGTATGGCTGTCCGTACGAAGGCCCGGTGGACTCCGAAAAGGTCGCAGCGCTGACCGAGCGGCTGCTGCAGATGGGCGTCTACCAAGTCTCGCTGGGCGATACTATTGGGGTGGCAACGCCGCTGCAGGTGGAGTTTGTTCTAAAAC
Source organism: Deltaproteobacteria bacterium (assembly GCA_017990795.1). Taxonomy (GTDB): domain Bacteria; phylum Myxococcota_A; class Polyangia; order Palsa-1104; family JAEUJZ01; genus JAGNNG01. The sequence goes on along the minus strand of JAGNNG010000508.1, from coordinate 459 downwards.
GGCTGCTGCGCTTCTGCTCGGTGGACAAGCTGGCGCTGCACTTTCACGACACCCGCGGCACGGCGCTGGCAAACATCCTGGTTGGCATCGCGCTGGGGATTACCACCGTGGACAGTGCGCTCGGAGGGCTGGGCGGCTGTCCGTATGCGCCCGGGGCCAGCGGCAACGTCGCAACCGAGGACGTGGTCTACATGCTGCAAGGCATGGGCGTGCAGACCGGCATCAACCTCGACGGGCTGGTCGATGCGTCCAGGCAGGTGGCCAGCTGGCTGGGACACGATCTGCCGTCCAAGTATCTAAAGGCGCGACTTGGGGAGCGGGTGCGCTCGCCGCAGCGTTCGTAGTCAGCGCGAGCACTGGCACCGGTCAGCGAAGACCAGCGTCTGCAGGCCCAGGGTTGCTCGGGGGTTGCTCGCGGACTGTCTGGGGCGGTAGCTTGTGGACATGGCGAACCCGATT
>JAGNNG010000507.1 GCA_017990795.1 Deltaproteobacteria bacterium | reverse complement strand
GGACCCCACAAAAGCGAGCGCGAAGCCCGCGTAAAGAGGCCATCCAGTCGCCCCCAGCGCTGCCGCCAGCGTCGCCTGCGGTCGAGTAGGTGCAGCTCGTGTTCTGCGGGCTGCTCGATGATGCGGTGCTGAGGCTGCAGCACCACCGGACACAGCGGAAAAGTCGAGGGGTCGTCGATGCCTTGAAACGCAATCGCCAAGCCGAAGAAGCCTGCAGCGCCAAAGGTCTCGGTCTGCGGCGAGATTTCCTCGATGTGCCGACGCAGCGACTCCTCTCGGTCGTCCATGCAGACCATGACCTGGAACTGTCGCTGCTGCAGCGTCGTGCGGTGCGAGCGGTTGTCGGCGAGGGCCACTAGGACTTCATCGCGATAGTGGCGCTCGTAGGCGTTGTGCCAGATGCGCAGCCGGGTGTGTTCCGTAAGCTGATTGATGAGCTGCAGCAGGGCTTGCACCAGCGTCGGGTCAAAGGACTGCAGCGTAGTCGCCGAAATACCAGCCAGCTGCGCCACCTGAAACAGGGGCCAGGCCGTGTCGTGCTCGCCGTGCGGCAGGATGGGGGTGAGCAGCGGCTGCTTTCGCAAGAACGAGCGCAGCTCACGCAGCGGACCGTGGTGACCAAGCTGCTTGCCAAGGTCTCGGTAGGCCAGCACGTCCAGCCACATCCGCACCGCCAAAAAGTCGATCAGCATGATCTTGGGATGCGAGCGGCCTGTCGGTCCGGGGGCGCCTTCCATGCGTCGAAACAGACCGGCCCAGCCTGGTAGCAGCAGCAGGGTGTGCTCGACAAAGTCGGCTAGCTCATGGTTGGCGATGCCCAGCTCGTCCAGGACATCGAGCACCGCATGGGCCGCGTCTTCATGCTGGCGTTCCGCCTTGCGTACGCGCTTGCCCAGATCCGCCTCCCACGCTGGGCGCACCGCATGACCCGCAGCCAACACGCGACGCCACGCGACAAAAAATCCCTCTTCCCGGTCGGGCATGGCCCAAGACGACTGGCCCCGGTCCAGAAATGCTGCACACAGCGGAATCAGGACCGGATGCACCAGCTCATTTGGGTCTTCGTTGCCGACACCAAACAGCAGGTCGCGCGGAAACTGCGGATGACGCGGCGGCGCTTCGGTGGTGCGCGGCAGGCTGGCGGTCGCTTGCTGGCAGGCTGCCCAGAGCCTGCGGACAGCAGGGGCCTCAGAGATAGTCATGCGTATTTCAGCGGGGCTGGCCAGGATGCGGCTCCGAGTGGTCGCAGGCAGATCCTTACGCAGCTGCGTCTCGGCGAGGCCTTCGGTCAGCTGCCACTTTAGGCTTGCCGCCGTCATCGCGGGCAGTCCATGAAGCAGGATCAGCTGCTGTAGCTCAGCCGGACTTGGCAGCCCCTTGGTGGTGGTCGGCCAGGCTGATGGCACCGGCAGCTCTTTGAGGACAGCCTGCAGATCTGAAGTCGTGATGCGTCCGGTCTGCAGCGCCGCCCGATAGCGGTCTTCCGAGAGGTAGCCTCTGGCTCCCAGCTTCCGGCAGGCACTATCGACGGCATCGTGAAAGGGCAGGTGCTGAAAGGCGTGCAGCGTGTTGTGGTGAACGAAGACTTCCAGCGGTGCTTGCGCAGGTAAGTAGTGCGCCGCGTGCTCGATGGCGTGGTGTAAAAGCTCAAGCCGCTCCGAGGGCTCGTCCGAATGCAGCGCTGCCGCCGCAGGTGCTGCTGACTCGCCGTGCGTGCTCCCATGTTCTTGGGGCTGTGTCGGTGGGGGCTGGGTAGGTTCGGTATTCACGGACGTGCTTAACATGTTTGCACAATTGGCCTTCCAACGCCTGCTTGCGGCTGTTTCTTAGGCGGTGGCTCATCGCGATAAGTGCTGGTTTGATGTGCCCTTTGATGCTTGCCTTGTGCCGGCCAGTGTTACTGACGCTGCGCGGGCTCAGCGGGCTTGACGCGGGCGGCCAGCGGATGCGCCGAGTTCGCTTCATGCCCACCCAGGCCGATGATCGACAGCACGATGCCTTGCAGCGCACTGACTTCTCGACGTAGTTCTGACAGCTTGCTCATCACTGTGTGGTCGACCAGCTTGGCATCGGTAAAGTCGAGCACGACCGTCTCGCCGTGGTGCTTGGCCAGCAGCAGCCGCAGTCGCTGCGACAAGCCCAGCCAGTTGGTGAACACCGCGGCGCCTTGAATCCGCACCCGCAGCTCGGGATGCGACTGGGAAGGCTTTACTTCTTCGACGGTCAGCTGCGAGCGGAACAGCGCCATCACGGGCACGCCGCGCACCAGGTGGACGATGGCTTTTACCGCGACGCCAGCCCCGATGCCGACCAGCAGATCGGTTAGCAGCGTCACCGCCACGGTGGTGGTAAAGATCAGCAGCTGCTCGCGACCGACTTGGTAGGCGGCCACAAACTCTTTGGGCGAGGCCAGGCGCGAGCCGGTGTAGACCAGCATCGCCGCCAGCGCCGCCAGCGGAATTTGACGAATCAGCCCCGGCACCAGCGCGACAAAGCCAAGCAGCAGCAAGCCATGAAACAGGTTCGCGGCGCGGGTGCGAGCACCGTTGTTGATGTTGGCCGAGCTGCGCACAATCTCGGAGATCATCG
>JAGNNG010000506.1 GCA_017990795.1 Deltaproteobacteria bacterium | reverse complement strand
GTCGTATGCCACCGAGCCGAAGAAGCTAGAGCAGCTGGGCCGCCCGAACGAAGTCGCGCGGGAGCTCGACAAGCTGGCGATTGATCCCGATGCCAGCGAAGTCAAGATGGTCGAGGCTGCGCGTTTGGCGATTGACCTGGTGCGCGAGCAGAAAGACCGACGCAAGCTGCTGATCTTGTTTTCGGACGGAATCGACGCGATGCAAAGCAAGGACGCCTACGAAAGCGTCGGCAAGCGCGCGCATGATGCTGGTGTGGTCGTCGATACCATCGGCTACGGACCGTTTGAGCCGGGTCGGCTGCGGTCGCTCATCGATATCTCAAAGCTTGGCAGTGGCACCTCGCGCGGGGTGAAAAACACGCGCGAGATCGTGGACCGCTTCAGCGAAATTATTGAGGAGATTCAAGGCTCCTACGTGATCACTTTTGGGCTTACGCAGTCAGGCGACAACCAGCCGCACGTGTTTCAGGTCAACTACCGTCAAGGCAAGGAAGACATCGCGTCCGAGACGCTGTCGCTGCAGCTACCTGTGTTTGAGCCCGCAGAGCCTGCCGGTTGGCCGTGGTGGTACTGGCTACTTATCGTCGGTGGCGGCGTGCTGCTGCTGCTGATCATCTTGGCCATTATCGGCAGCCGCATGCAAAGCACCTAAAGCTCCGCTCGGAAGCGTCGCTGGTTCCCTTCCTGCTTACCTATCTCTGACTGCATCGTCTGCATTTTCGCTGGCTGTTCACTTACGGTTCGGTCCGTCGTCGCGCCGGAATAATTCGCGCTGGTGCCTGGTTGCGTTACCGTCCTCGGTCAGGGACGGGGCGAGACGATGTGGTCTAGCTGCTTCGCCTGCGAAGAGGCTTGGCATGAAGGAGAAGAGCGATGTTTCGAGCGATAGGTCGGCTGCTGGCCTGGATCGGTGGACTGGTTGTGGTGATGGCGCTGCTGGCTGGCGCGGGGGCGATTTATCGCGCCAAACAGAAAAAACCAGTGCCGGCAAAGACGGTGTTGGAGGTCAATCTAGAGACGGCGCTGCAGGAGTATGCGCCCGATGATCCGCTGGCGAAGCTGCGCGGCAATGAGAAGGTCGACCTCCACTCGCTGACCATGGCGCTGGAGCGGGCCGAGAGCGATCCGCGCGTGGTGGGAATGGTGGCGCACTTAGGTGCAGCCAAGGTCGGGATGGCGCAGCTACAAGAGCTTCGCGATGCCGTCACCCGCTTTCGCAAGAGCGGCAAGTTTGCACTGGCGTTCTCTGAGACCTTTGGCGAGTTTGGTCAGGGCGCAGGTGCGTACTATTTGGCGACGGCCTTTGAGCAAATCTGGCTGCAGCCCTCGGGGGATGTGGGACTGGTTGGGCTGATGATGGAGGCGCCGTTTGTGCGTGGCGCGCTGGACAAGCTGGGGGTGCAGCCGCGCATGGATCATCGCAAGGAATACAAAAACGCGATGAACATGTTTACCGAGACCAAGTTCACTCCTGCGCACAAAGAGTCGCTGGGCAAGATTGCAGAAGGAATTTTTGGGCAGATGGTGGCTGGCATCGCCGAGGGTCGAAAGCTCTCGGCTGAGCAGGTCAGGGCGCTGGTCGATCGTGGGCCGTTTTTAGGCGAGGAAGCCGTGAACGAACACTTGGTCGATAGGGTTGACTATCGCGACGCTTTTTATGAGGCGGCCAAGCAGCGGGCAGGGGCAGGGGCAGAGCTCTTGTATTTGGAGCGCTACCTTGAGCGGGCTGAGCGGCTCCATCAAAAAGGCAAAGCGATTGCGCTGATCTTCGGCGTCGGTAGTGTGGTCCGCGGTAGCAGCCAGAGCGATCCCCTGTCGGGCGATGTCTCGATGGGCTCGGACACGGTGGCGGCGGCATTTCGTGCGGCGATTGCGGACAAGGATGTGCGCGCAATCTTGTTTCGGGTTGATAGCCCTGGCGGCTCCTATGTCGCGTCCGACACCATCTGGCGCGAGGTGGTGCGGGCCAAAGCGGCACACAAGCCAGTCATTGTCTCGATGGGGAATGTGGCGGGCTCGGGTGGCTACTTTGTCGCCATGGCCGCCGACAAAATTGTGGCCGAGCCAGCGACGGTAACAGGCTCGATAGGAGTGCTGGGCGGGAAGCTGGTTCCGACCGAGCTTTTGAGCAAGCTTGGTATCAGCATCGATGAAGTTCATCTGGGCCAAAATGCAGGCTTTTTCTCACCGACACGTGGCTATTCCGATGCGGAGTGGGCGCGCTTTCAAGCGTGGCTGGATCGGGTCTACGCGGACTTTACGAGCAAGGTCGCGCAAGGTCGCAGGCTGACAAAGGAGCAAGTGCTGGAGATTGCCAAGGGCAGGATCTGGACCGGAGAAGACGCCAAGCGCATCGGACTGGTCGACGAGCTGGGAGGTCTGCACACCGCTCTGCGCTTGAGTAAAGATGCAGCAGGAATCCCTGGCAGCGAAGATGTGGAGCTGCGCACGTTTCCGCGCAAAAAGTCGCTATCGCAGAGAATTGCCGAGAAGTTAAAAGGCAAAGATGCCGACAACAGCGAGCGGGCCGAGCAAGACATGCAGCTACAGATCCAGAGCCTACAGTCCGTGCAGGATCTGCTGCGTGTCGCGCGGTCTATGGG
>JAGNNG010000040.1 GCA_017990795.1 Deltaproteobacteria bacterium | reverse complement strand
GCATCCTCGACACTGGCTACGACAGCGGCCCTAGCTCTGGCCACCCGGATCGCCCGCAGAACCTGGGCGCTGGCTATAACTTTGCCACCAGCAACGGCAACTACGCCGCCGTCAGCGAGCACGGCACTCACGTCGCTGGCATCATCGCCGCCCCCAGCAACGGAGCCGGCATGGTCGGTATCGCCCCGGAAGCAACCCTGCACATCTATCAGGTCTTCCAGGCGCGTCAGGGCCAGATTGGCGCGGCGGACTCAGACATCATCGCCGCCATCGAGATGGCCATCCGCGACAAGGTAAACATCCTCAACCTAAGCCTGGGCGGCACCCACGACAGCGAGCTTGAGCACCGCGCCATCCAGCAAGCCACGCAAGCGGGACTGTTGGTGGTGGTCGCGGCTGGCAACTCTGAAGACGCAGCGTCGGGCAAGATCTTGACCGCGACCAAGACTTTTCCGGGCTCCTATCCTGAGTCATTTTCCGTCGGTGCCACCACACGTTCCGAAGAGATTGCCGCTTTTTCGGCGACCGGTAGCAGCGTTCGTATCTCGGCCCCAGGTGAAGGCGTCTACTCGACGGTGCCGGTCCGTACCGGCGAGCGCGAAGTCAGCGCCCAGGTGCAGCTTGACGGTCAGCCTGCGGTGGCACTTTCGGCAACCTTGCCCATCGGCAGCTCTGGAACCAGCCTACCCAGTACGGCGCTGGTCAGCTGCGGCTTTGGTAGCCTAACCGACGTCAGTGCCTGCGCACCTGTCGACAAGATCGCGCTCATCTCGCGCGGACCGGCAGGCCCAGGCCAGACCGCCATTCCGTTTGCCGACAAGCTACGCAGAGCGCGCGAGCAGGGAGCCGCTGGCGTGCTCCTATACAACCACCGCTACGGCGACGCGGCCACGGCGGGAGGAATCCTCGACAGCATCAGCCTGGGCACCGGCCAGCCCATTCCAGTGCTGGGCCTAGCTGCGGGCGACGGAGAGTTTCTGCTGGAGCAACTGCAAGCGCCGCCAAAAGGTCAGTTGGTCCGCGCCGCCGCCGCAATAAATGCAAGCGACTACGCCACTTTTGACGGCACCAGCATGGCCGCTCCGGTGGTGGCTGGCGTGGCCGCGCTGGTGTGGTCCGCATACCCAAGCCTGACAGCAGCCGAGCTTCGTCAGCTGCTCAGCGAGTCGGCGGTGGACCTTGGCGCACCGGGCCGAGACGATGCCTTCGGCGCAGGCCGAGTCGATGCGTGGCGAGCGATCCTGCAAGGCCATCCGCGCACGCTGGCCGACTGATTTTTCGCAGCGACAGCGCTTGATTCCCAAGCCACATCCAACGCAAGCTGGGCCACTTCTTCGCCTTCATGTTTTTGGGCGCGAAAACCTCGTGCGGGGTCGCCTCCAAGACTTTTTCACCGTCGGAAGGACCGTTTGTCATGAAGCTGGGCGTGATTGGTACAGGCTATGTCGGACTGGTGGCGGGCGCAGGCTTTGCTGACTTTGGCAACGATGTCACCTGCGTCGATATCGATGCCAGCCGCATCCGGCGCCTGCAGGCCGGCGAAGTGCCCATCCACGAGCCAGGTCTCGCCGAGCTAATCCGTGACAACGTGGCCGGTGGCCGACTGTCCTTTACAACCGATATTGCCGTCGCCGTGGCCGATGCCGATGTCGTGCTGCTGTGCGTCGGAACCCCGCCGCTGCCCGACGGCAGTGCCGACTTGAGCCAGGTTGATAGCGCCGCCGCCGCTGTCGGAGCAGCCCTGCAAAGCGACTTCACCGTGCTGGTCAACAAATCGACGGTGCCCGTCGGTACTGCTGAGCGCGTCCGCAACATCGTCGCCCGTCACTCCCAGCGCAGCTTCGCCGTCGTCAGCAATCCTGAGTTTCTAAAAGAAGGCGCGGCCATCGAAGACTTCTTGCATCCCATGCGAGTTATCGTCGGTGTTGGCCCAGAATCGGGCCCAGCTGCGGGCTCGGATTTTGGCCTTGTCGACGAGCGGGCGCGTACCGTCATGCGCAGGCTGTACGCGCCGGTGGTGCGCACCAATGACCGGCTGCTCATCACCGACGCGCGCTCGGCAGAGCTTACCAAGTACGCCTGCAACGCTTACCTGGCGATGCGCATCTCGTTTATCAACGACATCGCGAACCTGTGCGAGCGCGTCGGTGCCGATGTCGAGCTGGTCCGGCGTGGCATGGGAATGGACACTCGCATCGGCCCGCGCTTTTTGTTCCCCGGCGTCGGCTATGGCGGCTCCTGCTTTCCCAAAGACACGCGCGCGCTGCTTGCCTGCGCCCAGCAGCACGGCATGCCGTTACCCCTGGTAGCAGCGACGGAGAACATCAATCAGCAGCAAAAGTTACTGCTGCTTTCCAAGCTGCTTTCGCACTTTGGGCTCAGCTTGGCGCAGCCGGCCTCGCTGACAGGCAAGACGGTGGCCATCTGGGGTCTGGCGTTTAAGCCTGAGACGGACGATGTGCGCGAAGCCCCAGCGCTCCAGCTGATCGTCGAGCTGGTCGCGCGAGGCGCCCAAGTTCGTGTCAGCGATCCCATCGCCAATGCCCGCGCTGCCGAGGCCCTGCAGCCGCTACTCGGAAGCGCAGCCAGCGCCGTGACGTACTTCGAGGACGCCTACGCTGCGGCCACAGGTTCCGACGCGCTGTGCCTGTGTACGGAGTGGCGTCAGTTCCGTCAGCCCAACTTCCGCCGCCTTAGCAAGCTGCTGCGCGGACAGGTGATCTTCGACGGTCGCAACATCTGGGACCCGGCACAGCTACGAGAGCTGGGCCTAACCTACTACGGCATCGGACGCCGCTAGGTCTTGCCGAGCCGAGGCTAACTGCGGGCGACGCGACGCTTGAGCACACCGGTTGCGCTCACCACCACCGGCGCATCTGCCGGCAAAATCAACACGTCCAGCATCAGGTCATGCGCCATCGCGCACGCCGATAGCTGCCCTAAAAGTACGCTCAAGCCCGTTGGTGAGCAGCCGTAGTGCTGGCCCAGCAAGACCGCGAGCTCACGCGCCTCGCCTTGCAGCAGCGGCAACAGCCCGGCGGTCACTGATGCAGGCTCGTCCGCACGAAGAGTGGGCGCTAGCGATGTAATGCGCAGCGTCGGTCCAAGACCGCGCTCTACCACGACGGAGACGCGCACTCGTGGCGCCTCAGGCAGAGCCTCGCGCAGCACCACATACGGATGACGACCCAGGAGCATGCCGACTTGGCGCTTGGCTTCTGCGACGGTGCTGCAGTGAATGACCTCGCGCGCTTCAGCGGCAGCCAGCACCAGCACATCCGCAACCGGTGGCAGCGGTGGCAGCAGCAGCAGCGGCACCTCCAGCTTGCTTAGCACCCGCAGCGCTGCCGTCACGGTATGCGCGGGGGCCTGTCGGGACACCACGGCACCATACGCGTGCAGCAGGCGCTTACAGTCATGATCGGCCAGCAGTTCGTCGGAGACCCGAGCCTCGCCCAGGTACAGCGGCGGTGGCAGATCCTGCAGAATCGCATCGACCCGCTGCGTATCCGTCACCACCTGAATCGGCTGCTCATCGTCAGCTTGGCGCGTGGGCAGCGAGAGTGCTCGCAGCAACGCCCGCAATCGCTCCGGCTGGGCAGGATCGAGGCGCAGCGTCGGAGCCGCAGGCTGTAGCTCTGCCGTCACCTCGGACGAACCGCAAAGCACCACAAGCTCGGCACCAAGCGCCGCTTTTTGTAGCGCCGCAGCAGTCGCCTCAACATCGTCTGAGTCCACCCGCAGTGGAGCGGGTAGGTGCGCGCGAACGGCCTCCGCCTTGACCAGATCGGCCCCGGCCCCGAGCACCACCAGCGCTGCACGCGCACGTGCTACCGCTTTGGTCCGCTTGCTGAGCGGCGCGCTTGGCGACGACACCGGTACCCACGAGCGCAGCCGCGTCCCTGCATCCATCAGCGACCCGTGCGCCAGCCACTCTTCTAAGTCCGTCACCACCGGAGCACCCACTCGCCTAGCCACCGCGCGATACAGCGCTCCATCGCCAGGGGCACCGCCCGCTGCTGACAGGTCGAGTAGTACCGCCGGCTTTTGTCCCAGCACCGTCTGAAGCGTGGGCGCGCGAACGCCTTTCCCCACAGCCAGCAGCACACCGGTCGTCGCTGGGTCGATGCTCAGAAAGCGCAGGACCTCGCTGGGGTCGCCGTCGCCCACTGAGATTAGCCATGAGATCCCAAGGTCGCGCGCCAGCAGCAGCGGCACCACTTCAGGCAGCGCGTCTCGACGAGGAACCACCAGCGCCACGGTGCCACGACGTGGACGCTCATGCTGCGCAATGGGAGCCGCCAGCGGGGCCACTCCGTCGACGTTATTCAGAAAGCCAAAGCTATACGGACCCAGCGTACCGGCGTGCTCCGAGAGCGAGATCGACAGCTGGCCCGTCGGTGGCGGACCGATGCCAATCCAAACGGCTGCCTGCGGATCGATAGCGCCCACCCCGGCCCCGCGCTGCGCCGTCGTCATGCCCTCAGTGAAGGACTCACCCAGCAGCAGGTTCGTACGCACCCGCTGCACTGCTGGACCCTCGCCGCCCAAGCAGAACGAGCGTGCTCGCAAAAGCAGTGACAAGTCCGTCGCAGCTCGCGTCGTATGCAGGCTGCGCGTCGCCGCTCCACCGGAGCCAGACTCCGACGGCAGGGGCAGAGCCACAGCCTCTTTTTTACGCGCGCGGGCCATTTTCTAGCTCAGTCCATCCTGCTTGAGCCGTCGTGCCAGCGACTCAACCGAGTCAAAGCGCAGCGGTCCAAACTGCAGATTCACCGGTGTGGGCACAATGCTAAGCAGCGGTCGTGGCAGGTCGCTGTCTGACAGTCCAAGCTCGGTGAAAGACCAATGCTCGATGGCTGGCACCGACGCTGCTGACGGCGCAGGGGCAGCCACTGCCGAAGCAGACGACACCGGTAACACACACAGCACCGCCGCGCAGGGACCTCGCAGTCGCTGCACACCATGCAAGCAGCGTCGCTGAACCTGCAGCTGTGGCGTCTCTGAGTCCGTCGCCAGCTGCGCGCCCAACACCTGAGAGACGTGCGCAACGTTGAGCTGCTCAGCTATCGCTGGGCCCAGATAACCATCAGCCGTCTCGGCGATGACAAACAGCTGCGCGTCCAGCTGTCGAGCGGCTGCAGCCACCACCATCGCCAGCACCGCTTCCCGGGCACTGTCCGCGTCGGGCAGCGATGACAACGCAGCATCCCAAACCTGCAGCCGTCGCGCGGCAAGCTGGGCTTGCGCCAGCGGCTCAGCGTCGGCTCCGACCCACAGCGCAATGACCGAGCCCAGGCTCTGCGCCAGCTGCAGCACGATGCCATCGGCGCTGGTATCTGCACCTAGCAGAGCAACGACCTTCATGGCTCCTCCACGTCAAAGCCCAGGCTGATCTGGCTTTGGGTCTGGGGTGCCGTCTTGGCAGCATCTGACGCCGCACCAACGGATGACGGTGTTGTGGCGACGGGTGTGCTGCGACCAGGCTGCACCACCAGGGCAGGCTTGACGGCAATGGAAATCGGCCCGCTCATCGGTGCGACCGAGACTGGAGCCGTATCCGCCATCTCCATCTCGAACTCGGGCGCGCCACCTTCGTCGCTGGGGGTCGTCCAGCCTGCCCACATATCGGAGTCAAAACCCCCAATCAGGACCGGGGCAGACTGCCGCGCAATCGGCGGCGTGCTATCCGAGCGCAGCGGCGCATACGCATCAGGATGACGAGCCCCACCCAGCAGCTGCGCAATCTTGTCGGTTGGGTCCGAATCCCCCGTCGCTGAGCTGTCTTTTCCTCCCCAGCCATCGCGCTCACCCGTGGGCGTAAGGCCAGATGGTTCAACACGACGGCGCGAACCCGTGCTCTCGGTAGAGCGAGGCAGGGCAGGACTTTGCAGGTACTGCTGCAGCGCTGCTTGCGTTGCTGCTACTGCGGACTCCTCGACGACCAGTGCGTAATGAACGGGCTGACTTAGCGCGTCCGGCCCGATCGCTACCTGGCAGCTGCAAACCCGAACATCTGCCGGCTGATGCGCGCCCTGCAGGTGGAATAGCGGCGCACGCGGTAAAGACCCAACCGAAGGTTGACCCTGCTCGACGGAGATCCGCGCCCAAGCGGGCAGCGGTAGCAGCTCCTCTTCGACAAAGCCCACCGCGGCCACCGGGGTCTGGTCCGAGCTTGCATCGCCCTCGGGTGAGGCAATCAGCAGCATCTCGGCCTCAGCACCGCCGCGCGCCATCGCAAAGCGACCAGGTGGCACCGTCAGCACCACCGGCGTCGGCACCGCAGCAAGTCCGTCCTCGCTCGGGTCTTCCATCGCTACCTGCAGGCGCCGCCCGTCAGCATCGCTATACAGCAGCTGCTCACCGTCGGTCACGATGGCACCGCGCGCGATATAGGCCGCCCCCAGCCGTGCCGCCAGCCGAGGCGCAATATCTCGCGCCGCCGGCGAGTCCGCGAGCATAAACACGCGCGGTGGCAGCAGCGCGCAGGCATTGAGCAGCGCCCCCGCATAACTGGAGAAACGCATCTCACTTTCGCGTGACAGGCCGTCCCCGGTCAGCATGACCACTTTGTCAGCGCCGTGACGACCGCAGGTGACCGTAAGATCGTCATCGCCATGGTCAAGCTGCGACGGCAGCGGCAGCAGCGCATAGACCGACAGGCCGAGCATCGTCGCTAAGCGCCGCGCCTGGCCAAGCGTCTCCAGCGACGCGGGAAGTAGCGCGCCTTGGTAAAATTCCATCATGACGAGCAGATTTGCCACTAACGAGCCACCTGTCCTCCGTCGATGACGAGCACCGAACCGGTCATAAACGCCGACGCATCCGAGGCTAAGTATACTAAAAGCGGGCCAAGTTCGTCTGGCTGTCCAACCCGTCGCATAGGAATTTTTTTCAGCAGCCGATCGGCGACCTCTGGGTTATCCAGGGCCTGCGCGTTTAGATCGGTGCGAAAGTAGCCGGGAGCCAGCGCATTTACGGTCACGCCGTAGCGCGCCCACTCCACCGCCAGCGTCCGCGAAAAGCTAATCAGAGCGCCTTTGCTGGCCGCGTAGATGCTGGTGTTGGTCTCTCCGGTCAGCGCCGCCACCGAGGCGATGTTGATGACGCGACCGCGACACTTTTGGACCATGTGCGCGCCGAATGCCCGCGTACACAGCATCGCGCCGATGACGTTAAGCTGAAAAAGCTGCTGAATTGCCGCGGTGTCCGTCTGCAAAAACGGACTGACCAGAGCACCGCCTGCGTTATTGACCAGGATATCGGCCCCGCCCAGCTCTGAGGCCACCTGGGCCGCGGCTGCGCTTACCTGCTGCTCGTCGGTCACATCGGTAACAATCGAGCGTGCGCGCCCGCCCACTGCGACAATCGCTGCGGCGGTCTGTGCCAGCGGGTCGGCGGTGCGGCCCAGCAGCACCACTTGCGCTCCAGCCTCGGCCAAGGCGACTGCGGCTGCCCGTCCCAGACCTCGGCCCGCGCCTGTCACCACCGCAGTGCGGCCCTGCAGCAGCAACTCTTTAGGCATTTGCACCGGCGCCGAGAGCTGAGTACCTGCGTTGTCATTGAGTGGGCGAGTCATGGCCAGCTCCTAAGCATTGGCTGCTGAGCATTAATACGGTCACAGACCACAAGATGTTGGCCCGTGACTGCTGCGGCATATGTAGGTAAGTGTCCGTTCATCACACTACATGCACGTACACACTGCGCAGAAGTACTACCATAGGCGCAGCTTGTCTACCTTTTGCAGCTTGAGGTCAGCGGAGAAAAGCGGCTACAGCGAGAGCGCGCGGTACCCAAACAAGCGCACGCGGCGAAGCAGCACATCCAGCAGCAAGAGCGCGATGCCCAGCCCGCACAGGTACGGCCACAGGCTGCGCAGAAAGCGAATCTCTTCCGTACCGGGGTCCAAGACTTCCGCTGCGGTGTGCAGCTGGGTACCACCGGTGGCTGCGGCCATCTGCGACAGCAGCTCAAGATCGGGAGGCAGCGCCAGGTATTCGCGGGGATACGACAGCGCCAGCGTGCCCCAGCTCTCAGCCACGATGGGACCTAGCTGGCCTGGCGCGGGTGACGGAGCCCGATGCGTAGCCCGCAGCAGGAACGCCCCCGTGCGCGGCACCCGCAGATCCGCTTCATAGCGACCAGGCGCCGTCTGCGGCAGCGGTGCTCGCAGCACCACCTTGCCGGCCTTGGCGCCTTTTTCCAGCTGGCCCGGCATCGGCAGGCTCGACGACGGCTCGATGACCTCGACCTCTGTAACCAGGCCCGAGACGAAGCGATCGTCGCTGGACACCGCATCCACGCGCACCTTGGCGTAAGGCGGCACCGAGGTCGCCCGCAGCTCGTAGCCTTGACCGCGATTCTTGCCGTCATGGCGCATCGCCGAGCGCACCAGCTGCGCCCAAAACTTCGTATACCCCGGCCAGCGCAGCCAGTCGGCAGCCCAGCGATTTTTCACGTCGCTGGTAAATGCCACCGCTTGCCCCAGCCCCTGTCGCCAGCGCGCCAGCAGTGGCTCACCCAGCGGCGATACCAGAATCACCTCGGCCAGCGGCTTGGGCTTGGTCGCGACGTAGCCGCGCAGAGCGGGCGCACTCTCGATACCCACGCCATCGAGCAGCTCAACGTACTTGCTGACCTGCGCGCGGACTCGCTCCTCAATCAGCGCCGACCGCGCCACCTGCGTGGTCTCTTTGGTGAAGATCTTCGGGATCGAGCTGGCGTCCTGCGTGAAATAAAAGCGCCCGTTGCCATGCTCAGCGATCGCCGTCAGCAGCGTCTGATCCGCGCCCGAGCCCACGCCCACCGTCGACACGGTGATCTTGCTCTGCACCATCTGATCGACTAGCTCGATGATCCCTTGATACTCGGCTTGACCGTCGGTCAGCAGGATCACGTGCTTGATCTTGGCGGGCGCCGACGACAGCTGCTGATAGGCCTCTTGCAGCGGCGGCAGCAGCGCGGTACCACCACCGGCGGTCAGACGAGAAATATCCGAGCTTATGCGCACGCGATTTTGCGCGCGCTGCAGCCGCACCAGCGGGTTGGCCTGGCTGTCAAATGCCACCACACCGATCAAGTCGTCGGGGGCCAGCATCTCAGCCGTGGCCCGCGCGGCGTCTTTGGCCAGCTCCAGCTTCGGCCCATTCATCGAGCCCGAGCGGTCGATCGCCAGCACCAGCCCGAGCGACGGCTGATCGCGCTTTTTCTCCTGCTCAAAGCGCACCGGCAACAGCTTTTCTAGCTGCGTGCCTTGGTAGCCGCCCGAGCCAAAGCTGTTCTCGCCGCCAGTCATGATGAAGCCGCCGCCCCAGTCACGCACGTAGCTCTCGATCGCCAGCATGTGCGCCTGACTCATCAGCGTCGAGGAGACATCCGAGACAATCAGCAGGTCGTAAGGCAGCAGCTCCTTGACGGTGCGCGGCAGGCCGTAGGGATTGCGCGCCTCGACGTCGATGTTCTCGCGCTCCAGCGCCGCCACCAGATAGCCCTTCGAGGCCGGATCGCCCTCGATATACAGCACGCGCGGCTTCCCTTTGACCGCCAGCGATAGCAG
>JAGNNG010000039.1 GCA_017990795.1 Deltaproteobacteria bacterium | reverse complement strand
TTGTCGAAGTCGAAGATCTGCACGATGTTCGGGTGGTGCATCTTGGCGACAAGACGCGCCTCGTCGATAAACATCCGCACCGACTCTTCGTCGCCGGTAAACTTGGGCAGGATGCGCTTGATGACCAGGTCTTTGGTAAAGCCCTCGGCACCCAGCGTCTTGGCGCGCCAGACTTCGGCCATGCCACCGACGCCGATGCGCTCTAGCAGGTTGTACTTGCCGTAGCGCTCGGGAGCCATCGGACGCTCGATCCCGATCAGCGAAGGATGCGAGCTAAAGGTCGGTGATTCGCTTCGTACCGCCGACGCCGCCGCCGACCCTGCCGCAGGTGCAGCTGTAGGCCGAGGCTTACCATCAGAGACGCCGACCGCGGTCTTGCTGCGCACCGATGCCACCAAGGCCGCAGGTGCTACGCCCGCACTACCCGCAGAAGTAGCAGCAGGCCCAGGCACCACAGGCTTGGCAGACTTTGCCCCTGTGCCTGGCCCATTTTGCGAGCCACTCGGCGGGCTTGGCTCGGGCGCAGGAGGCGCACCGACTCCAGGTGTAGGAGGCTTTACAGGCACGGTAGACACAAAAACACGTCTTTGTACTGTATCACAATCGCTGGCCAGACTTGGAAGCAGTCCTGCATGGCCATGTAAGGACCAACTGCCCGCAGGCAACTCAGGGCGCTACGCCTGCGATAACTAGAATCGGCCATTGGAATCGGCATTGGGGCTCGGCCTGGCTGCGCGGCCCCTCGTCGCAGGCGCACCTACACCGGATGCACGCCTAGTCGCCACGCCACACCCACACTCTCCACGATGGCGCGGGCCAAAGCGCAGGCCGAAAAGCAAGGCCTTGGAAGAAGCCAGACAATTGGCGCTGACGCTTGCCCAAAGGCTGGCAAGCGGGGTATAGTGAGCCATTGTATTGGTGTCTACCCTCTTGCGCCTTAGCCCTGGGGGTGCGCCCACCACTAAAGAGAACCCGGATGCGTCTTACAGAGCAGCCCCGATTGTTTCCTCAGTTTGTTGGCAGTGCGCAAAAGCCCTCACGTCAGTCGTCGCTGATTCGGGCTGGCGTTTGGACCGGCATGGTGGGTGCGCTGATCGCACTTTCCGCCGTCTCGACGGGCTGCACCGCGGTCACGGCGGCCCAGGGCGGCCTTAGCACCGCTGGCACGGCAGTCAGCACGACCAAGAGCACCGCTGATACCGGCAAGGCGCTGGGCGGCGACATCAAGGACGGCTACGACAAGGTCACCGGCAAGAAGATCGAAGGCGGCGCCGCCGGAGACGACAAAAAAGAAGACGAAGACGGCAAGCGCCTAGAGGCCAAAAAGACTGCTCTTAACCAGCCGGTCAACGACGAGCTGAGCCTGCCCAAAAACGACATCATGGACTGGAAAGCCTATGACCTGTCGAGCATCCCGGCCCACACCTGGGTGCAGTTTGAGCTGAACTGGGACGAGCGCGAGTCGGAGATCCTCCTCGATATCTACGATCAGGTCGGCGCGCAGGTGGTGCAGTCGCCCGGTCGCGCAGGCACGGCGCAGAAGAAGATCCCGCTCAAGGTCGAGACCCCGGGCGTGTACTACGCGCGCCTAACGATGGTGGGCGACTATCCGAAAAAGGAGAGCGTCTACACCGTCCTTCTACGCACCCGGCCAGGTGTGGCGCTGGTCAAGCCCACCAGCATCAAGGGCAAAAAGGGCGGTGAGGATGCGGCGGCGGCTCCGGCGGCGGGCGCTCCAGGGGCTCCGGGTGCTCCAGGGGCTCCGGGCGCTCCAGGGGCTCCGGGCGCTGCTCCGGGTATGCCGGGCGCGCCTGGGATGCCTCCTGGAATGCCTCCTGGGTATCCAGGTATGCCGGGTGCTTATCCAGGCATGCAAGGTGGCTTTGGCGGCGCTCCGGGTATGCCGGGCGGCTTTGGCGGCGCTCCGGGCATGCCGGGCGGCTTTGGCGCGCCTCAAGGGATGCAGCAGGGCGGCGCAGGTGGCGCGGGTGGCGCAGGCGGCGCGGGTGGTGCAGGTGGCGCTGGCGGCGCAGAAGGCAGCGCCAGCGGAGCCATCCCGGCAGGTGCCATCACCGGCAAGATCGTGCAGTCCTTCCGCGGCGACGATGGCCGCATGACGATGTACCTAAACCAGGGCACCAAGGCCAAGCTGCGCATCGGCATGACCGGCAACATCTTGTCGGGCTCCGAGGGCGGCACAACCCTCGACGGTGCGACGTTCCAAGTGACCAAGGTGCTGGGCGAAAATCAGGCAGTGGCCACGTCCAACTACGGCAAGTCCTTGGGCAAGAACAACCGGTTCATGATCGCCAAGCCGAAATAACGCGCTTGTAAAGCAGCACGAGTAGACAAGCGCAGCACCTTCACTGACTGATTTTCCGAGACTGGCGCGAGGCAAGAGAATTCATGGCGCTCAAGGCGAAATTTCTGCGGACGTTCCTGGCTGCTGCCCTTCTGCTTGGGGCGGCTGGCGCGTGTAAAAAAGACACCAAAAAGGACGGCCTGGGCGGGCCCGATCCCGATACCAACAGCGGCCCGGATGCCAAGCGTGGTGGCGCCAAGCTGATGTTTATCAACAAGCCCGAGACCGACTCGGTAAGCTGGCCGAAGCTGCTGCGCACCAAGTGGAAGCGCATCGATATCACGACGCCGGGCGTGCAGAACATGCTCTCGTGCGAGCTGCGGATCGACAACGCCGCTATCGACCTAAACATCGACATCTTCAACAGCTTGGGCACTCAGATTGGGTTCTCGCCGGGGCCGGTGCCGAACAAGCTGAAGAAGCTGGCGGTGCAGATCGACGAGCTGGGCACCTACTTTGTGCGCATGCAGGCCGCGCAGCCCAAGGACGAGTCGGACTTTAGCGTCATCTGCGCCTGGGAAGAGCAGCCGCTCGCCCCTGAGCCGGTGGCTCCAGGCAAAAAGCCGCGCCACACCGGCAAGCCCGCCGAGGTCAAGGTCGCCAAGGCCGAGACGCTGGAAGAGAAGATCGAAAAAGGCACCGAGGGCCGCGTCGTTCAGTCCTTCCGCGAGGGTGGGCAGATGATGCTGTTTATCGACAAGGGCGCTGCCGCCGGGGTGCGCGAAGGCACCGAAGGCACGGTCCTGGAAGGCAAGTCGGGTCGCCAGCCTCTCGACGGTGGCTCGTTTAAGATCGTGCAGGTGCTGGATGACTCGCGCAGCAAGGCGCAGTCGACGGTCCGCTCGATTGGCAAGAACAACCGCGTCGTGCTGTTCCTCAAGTAAGCGAAAACGGCGTGCGTAGCGCACACATCACGGAGGCCCGCGCATGAGCGCACCGGGACAGCAAGATCCACTGGTCGGCAGAGTCCTGGCGGACCGCTTCGAGATCCTCAGCCGCATCGGCGAGGGTGGCACCGGCGTAGTTTATCGGGCCAAGCAGATCACCGTCGATCGCGTCGTCGCCATCAAGGTGCTGGGCGCGCATGTCTCGTCGGACCCGTCGTGGGTCAAGCGCTTCCACAATGAAGCGCGCGCGGCGGCACGCCTGGATCACCCCAACACCGTGCGCCTCATCGACTTCGGCGAGACCAAAGAGGGCCTGCTCTTTATCGCCATGGAGTTTTTGCAGGGCCGCTCGCTAGCCGACGAGATCGTCCGTCTGGGCAAGCTGCCGCCGCAGCGCGTGCTCCGCATCTTGTCGCAGGTCTGTCAGTCGCTGCAGGAAGCGCACTCGCAGGGCATCATCCACCGCGATATCAAGCCGGACAACGTGTTCCTCGTCGAGATGAAGGGCGCGGGCGACTTTGTGAAGGTGCTGGACTTCTCGGTGGCCAAGATGGACACGCCCGATGCGCAGCAGACGCGCGCCGGCACCGTCTTTGGCACGCCCGCGTACATGAGCCCGGAGCAAGCGCGCGGCGTGAAGCTGGCCCCGCAGTCGGACATCTACGCTTGCGGCATCGTCGGCTACGAGATGCTGACCGGCAAGCCGCCGTTTGAAGCTGCGCTGCCGATGGAAGTGGTGATGATGCACCTGCGGCAAAAGCCGGCGCCGCTGGTGGGCTTTCCGGACTCGGTGGCGCGGCTGGTGATGAAGGCGCTGGAAAAGACGCCCGATCGCCGTCAACAAAGCGCCGAGGAGATGCACCGCGAGTGCATCGAGTGCTTAGACTCACTGTTTCCCAAGCAGACGCCGAGCACTGGCATCTCTGCAGTGCCAAATGCAGTGCCACCGACGCAGCTGACCAGCCAGCCTCCGACTTCGCAGCTGGCGCCTCCGCCGATGGCTCCACCCCCGATGGCGCCACCGCCCATGGCTCCACCCCCGATGGCACCGCCGATGTCAGGGCAGGGCATGAGCGGTCCGCCGCCGATGGCGATGTCCGCCCCCAGCAGCGGCAATCCCGTCTCATCTGCGCCGGAGCAGCGCACCATGATGGCCGTGCCCGCGCCGGTGCTGCCACCTGCCCAGCAGCCCGCCGCCGGTCGTCCGCAAGGCCCTGCTGCCGGTCGTACGCAAGCCATGGATGGTGGCGGTCTGCACAGTACCGTCTATGTGCCCGGTCCGCCGCAAGGCATGGGCATCTCGCCGCAAGCACTGGCCGTGCGTCAGCAGATCCTGGCCGGCAAAGCCCCGGTGGTAGCGCCGCCCAAGCCGCTGTTCTGGGTGGCCTGGGCGCTGCTCGGCATCAGCATGGGCTTCTTGCTGCACATCATCTGGAACTAGCGTGGCGCGCTTTCAGCTAGGTGGCGACGGACCTGTCTCGGCTGAGGATCGCCAAGCAGCCGAGCAGCGAGAAGCCCGGATCCGTCGCGACGCTGACCCGCTGGTACTACGCCGCACCGATCGCTGGCTGAAGGGTCGCATGCTGCCGACGCCCAAGCCGCTGCCGATGGCGCTCAAGCCGCAAAAGACCCACTTTGACAGCCTGGCCGACTGGAACTGCGGCTACCTCGGCGTCCGCGACGAGTACGACATCTCGTACGAGCTGCGCCAAGATCTGAAGCAGGCGATACCGCAGTCGATCTTGCGCGATGTCTATCGCCCCATTCACCGACCCCAAGTCGAGCTGACCTATCACAACCTCGATCGCGATCCCGGAGCGCGCCGCGCCTACGCCGAAGCGAAAGCCGCCCAAAAGCGCGAGCCGGTGCCGGTCGTCGAGCCAGGACTACTGACCATCGTGCAAGAGCAGCAGCGACGGCGGCGCTTTCTGACTTCGCCTTGGCCGTCGCACTTTCCCGACAGTGCGCCACGCCGCGTCTACTCGCAGGAAGGCAACATTCGCTATATCGAAGTCGATGGCAGCAACGACGATGAAGACGACGACCGCAGCGATCAGCAAGACGACGAGTAGCCCAGCGTAAGCATTAAGCCGCTAGTTCTTCACTCACATAGCGCGACCATCAATTACCGCACAAAAATCAAAACCCAACCGATCATCATTCGATGATATCGTTGGCAATTTCAAACTTGTATTGATTAATAAAAATCGAACCGCCACGCATTGCGCAGCGGCGAGTCAGCTTTTGCCGTCTTTGGAAGCGGAGTTACTGCAGGCGGGAAAGTAGGGTCTGCGCGGTCTCGCGAATCTCGCCGTCGGAGGTCGTCTCCGTCAGGTAGCGCAGCTTGCCGATGAGGGCTCGCGTCCGCTTGGGAGGATGACGGTTGTCGATAAGCTCGACGATCCGCGTCAGCGCCTGCTTGATACGACCATCTTGCTCGTGATCCAAGAGGTGCTCTAAGAACTCGTGGTCGTCGGGCAGCGGGAAGCGCGCCAGGTATTTCTCGGCGGCTTTGCTGGTCTCGTGACGACTGGCGGACTCTAAAACTTTGCGCTGTAGCGTCTGTTTCTCGTCGGCAGGCTTGCGCTTGGTGGTGCGCTTGCCTGCGTCCTCAGCTTCGCCAGTTGCAGCGCCGGTAGCCGCCGCCACGGGTGCGGGTCCAGAAGCGGGAGCCGACACGGCTGCGGGCCGCACTTCCTCGGCGGGTGTGCCGCGCCCGAGCAGGTTCAGCTTGTCGGCAAGTTTGCCCAGCTCACCTTTGGCAAAAGCCTGCTCCAGAGCCGCGCGATACTGCTTCTGCCGCTGCTCCTCGGCCCCACCGCCAAAGCCAGTACGCGGACCCGAGGAGCCGCGCTCGCCCCCCCGACTAGAGCCAGAGCCACTGCGGCTGCTGGACCCATCGCGACTTTTATCAATCTCTCGCCAAGACATTTTACGGCGTTCGTCGTTTGCCATGATTGCTCTCGCACTATATGCGCATTGTATATACGCATATCGGATAATGTTCGTTTATATGTATTTAATAATTACTTAAGACTAACCAAGCTCGTGACGCGGTGGGCGCCCGAGCAGATCGGTCATTACCTGGCCGACCGGGTGGTCTTCGTACAGGACACGATAAATCGCGGCACTGATGGGCATCTCGACCCCGACGCGGGCCGCCAGATCGCGAACCGAGCGCGTGGTCTTAATGCCTTCGGCGACCTGCTTCATCTCGGTCAGCACCTGCGGCAAGGTCTTGCCCTGACCCAGCAGATAGCCAGCGGTGCGATTGCGGCTCTGCGGACCGTTGCAGGTCAGCACCAAGTCGCCCATGCCCGCAAGACCGGCCAGCGTCAGTGGATTGGCCCCCATGCGCACGCCGAGCCGGGTGATCTCCGCCAGGCCGCGCGTGATCACGGCAGCGCGGGTGTTGTGACCAAAGCCCAAGCCATCAGCCATACCGCATGCCAGGGCGATGACGTTTTTGGCCGCGCCACCGATCTCTACTCCCACTACGTCGTCGGAGGTGTAGACCCGGAAGCTGCCGACCTGGAACGCGCGCTGTACGGCCTCGGCGATCTGGCGATCTTTGGCGGCCACGACTACGGCGGTCGGATGCTGCTCGATGGTCTCGCCCGCAAAGCTGGGGCCCGACAGAACGGCGATGCGATCATGCAGCGCGGCGGGCAGGACCTGCTCTAGTACCTCGACCATGGTTGCCAGCGTCTCGTTTTCGATGCCTTTGCTGGCCGTGACCAGGATCGCCTGCGGCGGAATCAGGTGCGCCACCTGCCCCATCACCTGACGGGTCGTGTGCGACGGCACTACGGTCACGATTAGCGACGGCGCATCCTTGGGCAAGGCCGCAATCGCCGCTGCCAAATCCGAGGTGAACTGCAGCGACTCCGGCAGCTTCAGGCCCGGCAGATAGCGCTGGTTGCGACGCTCTTTGGCCATGTGCGCCAGCTGATCGGCGTCACGCCCCCAGAGCGTCACCCGATGCGAGTTTCGGCAGAGCACACAGGCCAGCGCCGTGCCCCAGCTTCCGGCTCCAACAACGACGGTATCCATACGAGTTCCGGTGTGAGGTAAAAGCAAGCAGGGGCCGCAGCGGCTTACGCAAAGCTCTCTGCGACCCAGTTAATGAAAAAGGAGCCTCTGTGTAGGGCTGTCGTCGGTCGAGCAGGGCACAGAGCGCGGTCGCTCTGGCAGTCAGCAAGACCCAAGGCTGACGATCTTTACAGTAGGACCCAGGGGCTCGCGCAAAGACGCGAACCAGTTAGCGTTCATCTTATCAAAACTCTGCGCGGGCACGGGGCATGAATTCGTTAGGCCAGGTGCAGCCACAGAGCACCGGACTGTCCAGGCTTAGGACCAGGCTTATCGCCAGATGCTTGCTGCTCGGCGCGAGTAGCACCACCGCTGCATCCTGCAGGTGCAAGCTGGCCGAGTGGCGGCGACGCAACCGCAAGCTGCGCCCACACCCGCACGCTTACTAGCTCGATGGTGCGCTCGGCAACCGTGAAGCCGTAGCGACGGTGGTGCTCTTGATGAAAGCGTACCACCAGGTCTGAGGCGACGTCTTGGGCAGGCTCGCCGTCACCGATCCCCAGCAGGGTCAGCGCATGCGACTGGCCTGCGTAGCGCAGATCGGCAGACCACATAAAGCCGGGTAGCGGGTCGCTGGCTGGCTTTTGCTCACGTGCTAGATCGCCTCGCAGGCCCTCGGTCAGCGCGCGCAGCGTCGCGGCCAGCAGCCCCTTTTGCTGGGCGCCAGAGGCTTCGGTGTGCAGCACTTGCTGACGCTCACGCACCACCGGCGCGCAGAGCGCTCCATATGCGGCAAGCAGACCCGGCACCGGCGGTAGCAGTATCGACTGAATGCCCAGAGCTTGGGCAAGCGGCTCTGCAAACAAGCGCGCAGCTCCCCCAGCGCAGACCAGCACGTACTGGCTGGGATCATGACCGCTCTCGATGGAGACTCGGCGCAGCAGCACCTCAAGTGAGGCCTGCAGCTGGGTCAGTAGCTCGACCGCAACGGCCTCGGCGGCGCATGGTGGCGTGAGCTTGTCACCGAGCGCCTGCAGACGCTGACGAGACAGCGCCAGGTCCACGGCCAAGCCTGCAGCCAAAAGCTCGTCCGAGACGAAGCGGCCCAGCAAAAGCGCGGCATCGCGACCACAGGCAGTTGGCTGACCTTCCAAATCCTGCCGCTGGTGCTGGCCAAGTCGCAGCTGGCCGCGCGTATCGACGGTAAATGGGGTCAAGTCGCCCACTGCACAGGCCTCGCTAATCAGCGACGGCACGCCTAGCGGCAACCCGCCCAGCTGCGCTCGGTGCTTTAGCTCTGAGTCGGGGCAGTGCTCGTTGTGAGCGACGAAGCTCTGGTGCGCGCCCACGCCCAAAAATAGACAGTGCCGCTGCTCGTGCAGGGCGGCGACTCGCTGCGCGGCCAGTAGCGTCGCGGCCTGGCTGCTAAACAGGGTCCGCAGCGGTCGCGTACCAGAGCGCGCCACACCGTCGCTCTGCACCGCACGCACCCGAGAGCCCGCAGGCAGCGCGGCCAGCAGCGCCTTTTCGATCGGTACCGTGCAAGTTGCGGCAGCAGCATCAAGAACGGTCGCGCTGGCCCGCTCAAACTCGCGCGGGATCGGCAGCACCTCCGACGACAGCGACACCCACAGCCCAAGCTCGGTCAGCGCGGCGGCAAGAGTCTGCTCGTGGACGGGCTCGCGATAGCTGTGCAGCAGGGTGATCGCGACGGACTTTACGCCCAGCGCCTGCACCTGCGCACGCAGCGACTGCAGCGCCTCGTCAATGAGCGGCTCGACGATGGACCCGTCAGCGGCGATGCGCTCAAAGACCGGCAGGCAGCTCTCGGGGGTCAGAAGCTGCGGACGACCCGTCGGCACCAGCGTGTACGGCGGCGCGGGCTCTTGCCGACCGATCTGCAAAAGGTCCGTAAACCCTGCGGTCGTCAGCAGCGCCACCGGCTGCGGCTCTCCAGCGAGCAGCGATCGCGTCGGGTCCGACAGCACATAGGTCAGCTCTAGCGGTCCAGCGACTTCGGCAGTCTGCCCAAGCAGCGTCAGCGCCGCCTGCACAGCCTGCTGGGCCCGGTGCTGCAGGCTAACCGAAGACACCGGCAGCCGCGTCGCCAGAAGCCCCCTACTTCCGTGCACTAGCACCGACGTAAAGCAGCTTCCGAAATCGACAGCAATCCGCACCGGCAAGAGCGATCTGGGCATGACGCGGACTTTAGCGCACCCCGTCGCCGCTAGTGCTGGCGTGTGGGCCAAAAAAAACGCCCCTTCCTGGAATCAAGAAGGGGCGTCCGTTGCGTCTGGCTTATTTACAACTCTGTCAATAACC
>JAGNNG010000505.1 GCA_017990795.1 Deltaproteobacteria bacterium | reverse complement strand
TAGACCTGATTGCGCAGGAGATCGCAAAGGCAGGACTGACGGACAAGGTCGTAATTGCCGTCGGCTCTGACTTTGGCCGCACGCCCGCTTACAACGCAGGCAACGGCAAGGATCACTGGAACATCACCAGCATGATGTTCATGGGCCCCGGCATCACCGGTAACCGAGTGGTAGGCGGCACCGACGATGGCTTTAAGGCCAAGACGTTCAATCCAGCCACGCTAGCCGAAGACGCAAGCGGCGTGCGCATTCGACCTGAGCACATTCAGAAGCAGCTGCGTCGGCTGGCTGGCATCGACGAGAGTGAGCCCGCTCGCAAGTTCCCGCTGGCGGCCAGCACTGCAGATATGAGCAAGCTGTTCACCGGCTAAGCACGTCGCATTGTAGTTATTAACAGTCTTGTAAATAAGCGCCTCGCGGCTTTGGCTGCGGGGCGCTTTTTTTATCGTGGCAGCTCGTCTTCCAGGCGCATCAGGGTGCCGTCGCGGCTGCTGAGTAGCGCCAGCACAGAGCGCGGTATCAGCACTTGCAGCTGCGACAAAAGCCCCGGCCACTGCGCTGCTTGCACGTCGCTGACCAGTCCTGGTGCCAGCTCTAACAAGGTGCCAAGGAGGCTACTTTCTTTGCGTGGCAGCAGCAGCAGTTCGCCTTCGTCGCTGTCCAGGCCTGCGCGCTGTCGGGCGGCGGCGACTGCATCGGCCAGGCCACCCAGCTGGTCCGTCAGCTTGTGCTGCTGCGCCTGCGCGCCAGTCCAGATGCGGCCTTGCGCCACGGCATGAACCGCCTCGGTCGAGAGCTTGCGACCCTGCGCTACCACGGCGACAAAGCGGTCATAGCCTTGCTGCAGGCGCACCTGCATGGCGGCGCGCTCGTCGTCGGAATAGGGCCGGTACGGCAGGTCCATATCGGCGTGGCTGCCCTGCTGCAGCGCGACGCGGTGGACGCCCAGCCGCTGCAGCAGGCCGCTGAGATCGACCTTGCCGCCAAAGATGCCAATCGAGCCGGTCACCGTCGAAGGATTGGTAAAAATCTGCGCGCAGGGAGCCGACAGATAGTAGCCACCCGACGCTGCTGTATCGCCAAATGAACAGACCACCGGCTTGTAACGGCTGATCTCTTCCACTTGCCGTGCCAGCAGGTCCGCCCACAGCGCCGAGCCGCCTGGGCTGTCGACTCGCAGCACCAGCGCGCGCACACTTGGGTCGCGTGCAGCCTCAGTAAGCGCCGTCAACAGAGTTTCTCCACCGACGGTACGAAAGTCTAGCATCGGCACGGCGCGTGACTTGCCTTCGACCAGATCACCGTCGATGTGAATGACCGCGACCTGCAGCGGTGCGGCACTGCGTGAGCGCGGCTCGGGCGGCGGCAGCGACAGGCGGGCGGGCTCACCAAGCAGCGTCGCTAGCTGCTCTTCAAGCTGGGGACTGCTGACGACGGCATCCACCAGCTGCGCCGAGAGCGCGGCCTTAGCGGTAAGGATGCCTTGGGCAAAGAGCGCCTCGACGCGGGCGGGGGGAAGGCGACGACTTTGCGCGATGCCGTCGCGTAGTCGGGCAAAGATGTCATCCAGCACGCTCTGACGCTGCGCTCGCACCGGCTGGGAGGGCTCGCTGCGGGTGTATTGCTCGGGCGAGCCTTTCCAGTCGCCAACTCGCACCAGGTCGGCGCGGATGCCTAGCTGTTCGAGCGCGTCCTTGAAAAAGAAGCCGCCCTGCTGCACGCCTTGCAGACGCACCGAGCCGATCGGGTCCAAAAACACCTTCTCGGCGGCAGAGGCAATGTAAAACTCTCGCGTCGACAGATCGGCACCGTAGGCAAAGACGCGTTTTTTGGCGGTGCGCAGGCGCTGCAGGGCTTGGCGCAGCTCGTCGGCCAGGCCCCAGCTACCGCCGACGTCGCTAAGCACCACCAGGACTCCTTGCGCGCGCGGGTCGGTCTCAATGCGTCGCAGCGTCAGCAGCAGGCGTAGCAGGTCGTGGCCCCGGCGCTGACCAAGATCGATTTTGTACAGCGTCTGCCTGCCAGCAGGCAGCGACGGATAGTCCTCGCCAGAGACGCGCAGCGCCAGCGAGCCGCCGCCAAACCCCGGGCGCAGAGAGTCAGCGGAGCTACCGGCCAGGCCAAACAGCGCAAAGCCGACGCGCGCAAAGTCGAGCTGTAGACCGACGCCAAAGCGGTATTCGGGGGTGCTGTTTTGCTGCGGCGACAGGAGCAGCTGCGCTTCTGCGCCTAGGCTTAGCCCGGCGCGGGGACGAACCCACAGACGAAGGCGCGGCGCTAGCTCTCGCGTGACCTCGGACAGCTGGGTGCCCAGTCCTAGCTCCCAGCGCTCGTCGCCGAGTGGACGAGAGAGAAGCTCTAGCTCGTAGCTGCGCTGCAGCGGTGGCAGGGTTCCGTCTTTTGGACGAGGCGCGGGCAGGTCATGCAGGACCGCTCCAAACGCCACATAGCGACCGCCCAGCAGCCGCAGCCCCAGGCTGACGGTATCGAGCCCGTCGTAGCTTGCGACATCGCTGCGCGCAAACAGATGCGCATAGTGCAGCCCCAGATGCAGCCACGGCAGCACTCGCACGGCCATCGCCAGTGACAGCTTGCCCGAGGTGAGGTCCGGAGTGTCGCTCGG
>JAGNNG010000504.1 GCA_017990795.1 Deltaproteobacteria bacterium | reverse complement strand
GCGCTGCCCGCTGGCAATATCGTCTACAGCGTCGCCTACGCCGACGGCGTCGTGTTCGCAGTCGGAGAGCGCGGCTACGTTGCAGTACGCACCGGCACCAAGTGGAGCACGCCCTATCAGTACTCGGCACTGGCTGGCAGCACGATGGGTCGCAGCGACGCACTGTACGGCGTGTGGGCCGCAGACAAGAACACCGCCTTTGCCGTCGGCAGCCATGGCCTCCTCGTCCGCTACAGCAGCGGCATTTGGCAGACCATGCCGCAAAAAATCGACGACCAAGCCAACGAGCTAAACGGCATCTGGGGCACCAGCGCCAGCCGCATCTGGGCTGTCGGGTACAACGGACTCATCATCCGCGTCGATGGCACCACCGCCAACGTGCTGCGCCGCGATACGTCCCAGAACCTGTTTGGCATCTTTGGCCGCAGCGAGTCCGACATCTTCGCAGTCGGAGTCGGCACCGGTGGCCAGAGCTTGATCTTACACGGCACGCCATAAACGAAAAAAGCAGCGCGGGCCATAGATGCCTGCGCTGCTTTGAATCGGTTGCGACGCGTCGAAACGATGCGAGAGCCAGCTACCTAGCGCAGCAGCACGAAGGCCAGCAGACCCAGCGCTGTCGCCAAAAACAATCCCAGATAAACCCATGGCATCACGGAGCGCGGCGCAGGCTGCGACGGCGGACGGTTCGCGCCCGAGGTCAAGGCCGGTGCACCACCAGAGTTTGGGGACTGTACCGCCAGCTGAGCGGGCGCCGTCGATGTGGCAGCGGCGCCTGTGCCAATGCCACCATTGGCGGTGGGCCCAGAAGACTTCGGCGGAATCGTCGAGCCAAAGCCTTGCGGGCCTCCGGTCGGCGTACTTCCCGGCGGCGTCTTGCTAGCCGTTGGCGTGCGATTGGTCGGGGAGACTGCCGATGCAGCAGGCGTCAGCGGATTCCCAGTCCCCGTCGAGCTTACCGGCGGAATTGAGGCCCCAGTGGTGCGCTGCTTCATCTTGCTGCCAGCATCGCCGGCTGCCGCAATCTCGCGCATCGTGGCTTCGTAGACCGGATCCCCGAAGACCTTTTTGGCGTTCTTTAGAAACGCAAAATAGGACTCTTCCAGATCATCAAAGTCCATCGGCCCGTCGCACTCGTCGCAGCGGCAGGTCGGTGCGGTGCTAATCGGCACCAGTTGCAGCAGATCCCGAGTCTCTAGCCGCAGCAGCTTTTCCTTCTCGCACCGAGGACAGTAGTACGGCGCATAGAAGCTCTTGACGATGCCGCCAGCGGTAAAGTTATGCACCAGGTTGATCTGCGCGACGATGGCCGGCGAGCAGCTGACAAACACCGGCTTGGCACCGTTTTTCTCGATGCGTCCCAGCCAGTTTACCCAGTCGCGCACCCCGCAAGAGTTGATACGGTCGATGTCCGACAGGTCGAGCACCAACGGCCCGCCACTGAGCTTGGCCTCCAGCGAGGTCAGCTCGTTGTCTTCGTCGACCACTCCACCCAGCTTAAGGTTTGCCACGCCTTCGCGGGACGTTAGCTCGGAGCTAAACTTCGCGCCCATGTTCAATCCGCCCTTTGGGGCCGCCCTTCGGGGAGAGTGACCACCTTATTCAATTGAGAGAATACCTTTTGCTTTGACGCGATTACAAGCGCGTTGTGCCGGTCGGGCCTGTATATTAATCGGCGTCTAGCGCGGCGGTCAGTTCATGATAGCTGCTTGAGAGGTAGTACCTCGCCAACTCGGCCCCTCCAGTGACCTGTCCTAGTAAGATGCCGCTCGCCCCTTTTTTGCCGATTGCCGAAGCTGCGACTTGCGATTCTGGACCTTTGGCGAGCGTCAGCCAGTCCTCTGCCAAATCCTGCCCTGCACTCTCACTAGCACCTCGGTCTACATTAGAGCCGGTGTCGGCCTCGACCAGCTCGAGCTCCTCGCCTTGCGCCCGGGCCATGGTGCGAATGGTAGCAGCGATGTCATCCGCTGCGACCAGGCCCGCCCGGTCAGCGCACAGCGGCAGCACCTGCAGAAATTCGTGTACCGAGAGCAAAGCGCGCGGCTCGCTCGCACTGGCTGGCTGACTGGCTGAAGCAGCAATGGCTTGCGCCTGGGCTTGTAGCTGCCCCAAAACCCCCAGCACGGCCTGCTGCGAGGACTCGGGCAGCTGAAGCAGGAACTCTTGCGAGGCTGGGTCAAGCTGGCCCGGGTTGGTGGTTAGGGACAGCAGCAGCCGCACCAGCCGCTCGGTCTCGCTCTCGGTCAGGCGCAGCAGCGGGGCATAGCCGCCACGCACTGGCTCCAGCGCGCGACCTAAGAGATAGCGCTGCTCAGCCTCTGAACGGGACAGTGCCGTCAGGTCCAAGACCACCACGGGCCGCTGTCCCGGAGCAGGAGCCTCCAGGCTCAGCACATAGCCGTGCAGGTCCTTGGCAAAGTACACATCCACGGCGGTATCAAACAGCTGCGTCATCTCGGCCAGCGTCTTTTGGAAGCGCTCATCGGCCACTCGACTGGCTGGCTGCGTCTCGATCGGCAGCGGCCACGGCGTTGGGAACAGGCGCTGCAGCCCTTCCCGCAGCGCGCCGACCAGCTCTAGCAGCTGCGACTGCACCAGCGCTTTGGGTAGCAGCCACTGCTGCCG
>JAGNNG010000503.1 GCA_017990795.1 Deltaproteobacteria bacterium | reverse complement strand
GCGCTCAGCCGCACAGCTCAGGCGAGCTTGTCATCGCACAAAAACAATCAGCACTAACGTCGCCGGTGTACCTGAGGAGATCCGAAGGATGCGGGACAAAACTTCGCGCACTCACTATTACATCCTGGGCCTCCTATTCACACTCCTACAGGTCTACATTGGCGGCTGTACCGCAATCACTGATACCTCTTTAGGTGGTGGCATCGGCAGCCCGTGCACCGTCGATAGCGAGTGTCATCACTCACGCTGCGTGTTCGATAGCAGCACCGCCAGCAAGAGCCCTGCGGCCCGCTCCCCAGCTGGCATCTGCTCGCTCTTTTGCCAGAGCAATACAGACTGCGTAAGCGACTCCGTCTGCGCTAGTGGCTACTGTCGTCCTATTAGCCCTGTAGCTGGAATTTTTGTCGGCAATGCCAATGACTCTGATGGCTGGACGCTGGCGCATGACCAAGGGCTGCGCGCAGCAGCAAGCTCCCTTGGTTACGTAAACCTAAACATCAAATACGGGGTGCTTGCCGGTGGCGTCCAGTCCATTGTCGACAGCCTGCCTGCTGCTACCAGAGTTGTGCTGGGCAACGGAATCCAATATGAAGCTGCGCTGCGCGGCGCCGCCAACAAAAACCCTGACACCCAGTACCTACTCATCGACAACCTTTTGTACGGAAGTGGCAGCGCAAACTTTACTCCGTACGGAATGTACCTAGACGAGGGCTACTATCTCGCAGGTCGTCTGGCGGCGCAGCGGGCGAAAAAGCGCATCGGCTACATCTCCTCCTTTATTGCACCGCAGAGTGTGCGACTCCTAAATGCTTTTACGCTGGGAGCGCGCTCGGTAAATCCACAAATCCTCGTCGAAGTTCGCCACATCGGCTTCTTCGCAGATCCCAATACGACCCCGACTCAGACCTATATTCCCTTGGCAGGACCTCCGATCTCCTATTTCCGCGAGCAGCTGCTGACGCGCCTACTTATCGACTCCGGATGCGATGTGATCGCGCAGTACTCAAATACGCAGCGCATGGTGCAGCTTGTGGACTCCCTAGAAGCGGCAGGAACCATCACTCCCGGCAGCGTCTCTACCCTCACCTTCGGAGTTAGGGAATCCTGTGGTGGAGCGCTAGTTCCAAGCTGCATGGGCGTGGTGTACACCGACTGGCTGCAGATGTATCGCGGCATCATCGATCAAGTGGCCCGCCGCAGCTTTGATCCCCTGCTCCCGGTGCGGGCGAGCCTTGATGACAGTGACAAAAGTCCGGTCGGCTATGCCCCCAATGCCGGCGGTCGCAACGTCGATGTCTCCGCTGTCTTGCAAGAGAATCAGAACCTTGCGCGCATGAACAATCCGAGCCCACGACAGCGCGTCTTCCTCGGCCCGTACAACATAAACGGGCAGCGCGACAGCAACTTTGATGGCATTCCGGATCCCCCCGCTCTGCAGCGCATCGGTGAGGGAGAGTCGCTAGGTGACCAGGAGAACGCGCGCGCCTGCTTCTATGTAGAAGGCGTGGTTGAGCGATTGGTTCCTGACAATCCAAACTCCGCGGATCGACCGGCGCTGGTACCTGGAGGACTGGTCCCCGGTGCGGTGGTGGCAGGCAGCTCTGAGCCGCTGCTGCAAGGCACCTACAACAAGCTCACGCTACCGCCCGGCCAGCAGACGGAGTGCCGCAAGAACGCCGCGCCCGCCCCCTAGTGCGCGCCTTGGACCCTATTTGGACCACGAGCTTGCGCGGTGGCAGACCTTGCGACGAGACAGCGCCAACTCCCGCATGATGGCCAAGGAGGCGACCGAGCGCCCCAGCATGCAGCAGGTGGCCGCCGAGCTAGAGAAGCAGAAAGAAAGTCCGTCGGGCTTTAATCCACCGATTGTGGTCACAGTGGGCGTCGGGGCTGCGGATGTCGCGGTGTCCAGCTCGACGCTGGCTGCGGCGATGGGCCCCACCGCCAATCAGCAGACGGTCGATCAGCAGCCACGGCGTTCTCGACGGTGGCTGGGAGCCGTAGTGGCGGTGCTACTGCTGGCGGCAGGTACCGGCGCGCGCTTTGGGCTGCGCAAGCTGCAGACGGTCGCAACGCCGCCGCAGGCCACGATTTATTGGACCGTAAACTCTGCACCGATCGGGGCGCAGATCATAAACAAGCAAGACGGCGCCCTGCTGGGAACCACGCCTTGGGTGACCTCGCGCGCCGCCGTGCCTGGGCAGCTGCAGATTATCGTCCGCGCCCCGCAGCACCACGACGAGGAAGTCAGCCTGAATCAGTCCGCCAGCCAGAGCCGCACCGTGATGCTACGCCCGCAGGAGCTGCCGCCAGCTACGCCGCCCGAAGTGCCACCACCTGCAGTGCCCACTGCTGCAGAAGACAAGCCCTCTGTCGGCAACCCAGCGCCCACTGGAACGAAGCAAAAAGCAGGCGGACTGGGACTGCCCAAAGCGCCCGGCACCGACCCCAAGCTGCCCAGCTCCCAGACGGCAGGCACGCCGGGTCTGCCCAAAAAGCCGCCCGTGAAGCGCACCTCTGGCGTCATGACCGACGACGACATCGCCATCCTCAACTAACTGCAGGTCGGCACGACCACAGCGTGCGATAGCCACCGCAGTAAGTCCGCAAGTGGCCTTATCGCTGCGGCTG
>JAGNNG010000502.1 GCA_017990795.1 Deltaproteobacteria bacterium | reverse complement strand
GCGGGAATGGACCCGCGCACGCCATGGAAAGTTACTTCCATGTGGGCTCCTGCGCATCGTGATGAGGCCCGGTCGCGCTAGGTTCTGCGGCGGGAGTGGCCTTGCCGACCGCAACGTAGCCACCGCGCTGGATATCGACTTCCATGCCTTCAAACGCGGCGTGCACAATCAGGCCGGACCCGCTCCGCTCTTGCTCGGAGCGATGCTGCCGCAGCAGCGAGTCAATCTGGTCGTCGGTGCGCTCGGGGGCATGATGGAACAGCATCAGCGCTTTGGCCCCGGCCTCGCGCGCAATCTCGATGGCATCTTCCGGGCAGCTGTGACCCCAGTGCGGCTTTTGCGCGTATTCCACGGGCGTAAACTGGGTGTCGTAGATGACCAGATCCGCGCCTTCGCACAGCTTGACGACGCCCTGTCGCATCGCCTGCAGCTTGGCGGCGTCCTCTGGGTGCAGGGGATCACCGGGCTTAGGCGGCTGGCGAATAAACTTCTGCTCGATGAGGATGTCGCGAAATGGAGCGGTATCGGTGACGTACGCGACCGAGGTGCCCTCGTAGTCGAGGCGGAAGGCAATCGCAATCCAGGGGTGATTGAGCCGCGTGCAGCGGACCTTGACGGGCCCGATTTCGAAGCGGGCATCGTCGGTCAGCTCGGTAAAGCCAACCTCGGCCCCAGCGGCGTCAAAGGGCACTGAAAAGTAAGGGTTGTCCGACTGCAGCGCAAACACGGTGCGCAGGTGCGTGTCATCGCGCTGGCGGGCGTAGACATGGAACTTGTTGCCTGCGTGGTATAGCGGCGAGAAAAACGGCAGCCCCTGAATGTGATCCCAGTGGGTGTGGCTGACGAGCATGTGCGCCTCGCCTTTGCCCTCGCCAAACAGGCCCTGCATCATCTCTTTGCCGAGGCGACGCAGGCCAGTACCGGCGTCTAGGATAATGCGCGGGGCTCCAGGATCATCGCTATTGGCGCAGCGAACCTCGACGCAGCTGGTGTTGCCGCCGTAGCGCTGGGTGCTTTTTCCCGGGACTGGGAAAGAGCCTCGTACTCCCCAGAAGTGGATCTTCATTGCGGCCCCCACCAGCGCAAGCAGACGGTTTCCGGTGCCCCCATGCCTGTCCGGGACTCTTGGTGCCAGGCAGCCTTCAGCATCGATCCATTGCGGTCGCTAACTTTGGCAGCAAGGACTGCATGCGCCACCGCTTGATGCCAAGACCCGACTCGCGGGACGGCCCTACGGGTTGGGGGCTGCGTAAAGGGTTCCATCACTCGCAAGAAATTGCCTTCATCGTAACACGGTGGCTTGGGTCAGGTCCATATCCACACGGCGGCTGGCTCCGTCTCGTTCTGCGCAGGCTGGCCTTGCGCTGTGGCTTTGCTGACAGGCTTTGTACTTTGGGCGCTTGGACCTGAGTGAACTCAGAGAGTGATTCAGGCCAGCGTGCGCAGGCGCTTGGCTGCTTCCAAAAGGACCTCATCCTCTTTGGCAAAGCAGAAGCGCAGAATGGTTTCGCCGATGGGGTCGCGGTAAAAGCTGGTGCCGGAGATGCTGGCAATCCCTACGTTGTGCAGCAGCTTCATCGCCGCCTCTCGCGCAGTCTTACACTGGAGCTTCCGCGCATCGCACAGCACGTAATAGGCACCGCTAGGCCAGTACGGAGTCAGGCCTGCGTCGGCCAGCGCCGAACACAAGATCTGGCGCTTGCGCTGATAGGTCGCCGATAACTCGGCAAAATAACTCTCGGGAGCGGCCAGGCCCGCGAGTGCGCCGTACTGCAGTGGCGTAGGAGCACACACATACAACAGATCGTGTGCGACGGTAATTTTAGGAACCACCGACGCCGGTGCAGTCAAGTAGCCAACCCGCCAGCCGGTGATGGAAAAGGTCTTGGACAGTCCTGAGATGGTCACGCAGCGCGCCCGCATCCCAGGCTGCGCCGAGAGCTGGAGGTGCTTGAGACCATCAAACACGATGTGCTCGTAGATCTCGTCGGTAAAGGCGATGAGGTCATGGGCGTCACAAAAGCTGGCCAGCAGGGAAAGGTCGGCCTGGGACATCACCTTGCCCGCCGGATTGCTGGGGGTGCAGACGACGATTCCGCGTGTGCGAGAGGTGACGGCGCGGGCCAGTGCTTCGCCGGTAATCTGCCAGTCGGGCGGCGAAAGCGGCACCAGTACCGGCTTTACGCCCAGCGTGAGCAGCGTGTTGAGGTGGTAGCCGTAGTAGGGCTCAAACAGGATCACCTCATCGCCTGGCTCACAAAGCGCGAGCACTGCAGCGGCAAACCCCCCGGTGGCACCGCTGGTAATCACTACCTCACTGGCGGGGTCATAATTTTGACCGTAAGAGCGCGCAATCTTCTGAGCGACGGCAGCTCGCAGCGCTTCAAGACCAGCAGGCGGCGCATAAATCGCTTTGTTCTCAGCGATGGCAAGCGTTGCACCCTGCGCAACCAAGGGCGGAGTCGGCAGGTCACAGACGCCTTGACCCAAGTTAATGCCACCCACTGCCTGACAAGCCAGCGACATAGCACGGATATCCGAGATGGCCAGCTCCGCCAGCCTAGATCCAATTCGCATCTTGGCAGTGTATCGCCGCCCGCGCGGACAGTGCGCTGGTTTCTTATGCATCGGCTCGATTCGC
>JAGNNG010000501.1 GCA_017990795.1 Deltaproteobacteria bacterium | reverse complement strand
ATGTCCACGACGACCCCGACCTGCTGCCGGGCTTTCCCAAGAACCTGGGCGCCTCGGGGGAAGCCTCGCTAAAGACCGCAGACTTAGACGGCGATGGCAAGCGTGAGGTGATCGTAGCCGACGCTGGTGGGCTGATTCATGCTTTCCGTAGCGACGGCAGCGAGCTCCCCGGCTGGCCTGCGCAGACGCCCGCACTGCCTGCACTGGCTGCCGACGGTAACGGCCACTTGCAAGCCCCGGCCTTTAGCCGCCCCAGCACGCGACCTCGACCCGGCTACGGTCAAGCAGTGATGGCCACGCCCGCAATCGGCGATGTCACCGGCGACGGCAAGCCCGAGGTAGTAGTAGCGACCTTTGATGGCAGCGTCGTCATCCTTGCAGCAAGTGGTCAGCACGTTCCTGGCTCGCCGCTACAGCTCGATCGGCAAACCGCCAATCTCACCTCGCCGCGCCGCATCCTGGCCGATGGCGTCTTTGCCGCGCCGGTGCTGTACGACCTAGACAAAGACGGAACGCTGGACGTGATCGTGGCGGCCATGGATGGCCAGGTTTATGTGTTTCGCGGCGGCACCTTGGCGCGCATGCCAGGCTGGCCGCTGCTGGTGCAAGATCCGCAGCGCCCAGACAAAGACGGCGACCCGCAGCCGCAGCAGCGCGCACGCCTGATGTCGACACCGGCAGTCGGTGACTTAAACGGTGATGGCCAGCCCGACCTCGTCCTGGCCAGCAACGAGCAGTACGGTGAGTATGGCCGCCTCTACGCGCTAGACGGACGCGGCAGCCGCGCACCTTCGCCCATCCTGCCCGGCTGGCCCATCAGCATCGCCTCGCGCGAGGTCTTACCCGTGGTCGGCGTCGGCATCCCCAATGCCCCGGCCCTGGCCGACCTCGACGGAGATGGCCGCCCCGAAGTGTTTATCAGCGGCATCGGCGGCGCGCTTGAGGTCTATCGCGGCGACGGCCAGCCCCACAGCACCAGCCTCGGTCGTAACCGCCAAGCCTACGGCAGCAGCAGCAACGCGCAGGAGTTTGCCACCCTCGGCTTTATCGCCAGTCCGGCACTGGGCGATCTGGATGGCGACGGTCAGCTTGAGGCCGTACTACCGACGGTGGGCGCCAACGCGCTGCTATCGATGCTCAAGCAGTGGGAGCGCATGGACTTCGAGATGCACCTGTCGGCGTGGGACCTAAAATCCGGCAAACAAAAAGTCGGCTTCCCGCGCACCATCGAGGACTACACCTTCTTTGTAAATCCCATCATCGTGGATATCGACGGCGACGGGAAAAAGGAAGTCATCGCGGGCTCGGCGGGCTATTTCCTGCATGCCTGGAACGAGAGCGGCAAAGAGCCTGCGGGCTTTCCCAAGCTCGCTGGAGGCTGGCTCGCAGCCACGCCCGCCGTCGGTGATACCGATGGCGATGGACGCCTTGAGCTATTTGCCAGCACCCGCAACGGCTGGCTGTTTGGCTGGAAAACGCGCGGCTTTGCCAAAGGCCGCATGGACTGGGACAGCTTCCATCACGACGCTCGCAACACCGGCAACATGCAGACGCCACTTGGCCAAGGCGGCGACCAAATCGAAGCGCCCGAGCCCGAGCCCATGATTAATCCCGTCGCTGAGGGTGGCTGCTCGTGCTCGCTGGGACGGCGCGCCGCACTGGCCAGCGGCAGTTCATCGGAAGGTCGCAGCTCCGACTCCCCGCCAGGAGCCGCCGCCACCGTGTTTGCCTTGCTGCTACTTACCTACTACGCGCGCCGCCGCCGCCACCTGCTTGACTAGACGCCCAGCCACACACCGCCCTGCCCATCGCCGCCCGTTTCCGATATGCTCGCGGCGATGCCTTCTGACGCTGCTTCTTCCTTATCGGCAGACCTAGCCAAGCCACGCGGCTCGGCCTCTTTCTTTACCAAGCTGTCTGCTCTGGCGCTGGGCCATCCGCTGGGCCGCATCCTGCTCTGCGCCCTTTCGGGCACGCTGCTGTTTTTGGCCTGCGCCGACTTTGACATCTGGCCGCTGTGCTGGCTGGGCATGGTGCCGCTGCTGTGGGTCCTACTCGATCGAGACGGTCGCCCGCGCACCGAGCATCCGTTCCTCTACGGCATGGTCACCGGCATCCTGGCCAACGGCGGCGGCTTCTACTGGATTGTCGGTCTGCTACAGCGCTTTGGAAACATTCCCTTCGTCGCCGCCGCGCCACTGTTCCTCCTACTTATCGCCTATCAAGCCCTGACCTTTGGACTGTTCGCCTCGATCTTGTGTCGCCTGCGCAGCCAGCTGGGGATCAAAGTCACGTTCCTGGCGCCGCTGTGCTGGGTCGCCTGCGAGCTATGCGTGCCCTACGTCTTCCCCTGGTATTTGTCCATCACTCAGGCCTGGGTACCGACGGTGATTCAGATTGCCGACATCACCGGACCGCTGGGCGTGAGCTTTCTTTTGGTGCTCAGCAACGGCGCGCTGTTCGATCTTTTCCACACGCTGCGTCGCCTGCGCACCGAGAAACGCCCCGACTCAGAACGTCGCTTCCGCAGCCAGCTGAGCGCGCCTCTGACTGCGGCGTTTTTGATCGTGCTGGCCTTGGGCTACGGCGTCGTCCGCATCCACCAAGTCAATCAGGCCCGCGCCGCCGCCGAGAAGATCAAAG
>JAGNNG010000038.1:2924-9730 GCA_017990795.1 Deltaproteobacteria bacterium | reverse complement strand
GCCTAAGCTAAGGCTAACGGTGTGCTGATGTCTTACGTAACCTTGCGATCGATGCGTTCTCGTCGCTGGACCCTCTGGCTTGGGCTCGGGGCTGCTGCGCTTACGGTCGGGGTAGGCCAGCCACAGTCAGCAATCGCAGCTGAGCCTGTCGCACCTGCAGCTGTTGCCGCCGCGAACAAGCCTGCAGCCGCACCGACGGTAGATTTTGCAGCGGTGCTGTTTGAAGTCCGCTCGGCGGTGACGCAGGTTGCTGGTCTACGGAAGTCGGCCAGCGCGCAAGGTGACAAGATCAAAGAAGCCTGTCTGTACGAGCGCCTGCGGGCTTTGTCGCAGACCGCTGAAAGTACCCAGATTGCGCGCGTCGCTTGGGAGAGCGCGAGTGAGCGCTCCGACGCGGCGGCCATGGCAGCAGAGAAGGGCCGTGCGCAAAAAGCGCTGGAGCTGGCGCAGAAGCTGCGCAGTGATGCCGAAAACTGTGTTGGCAGCGAGCTGCGGCCCGGGGCCAAAGAAACCACTGTCACCGTCAACTCGGATGGCGCAAGCGACGACAAACTTGCCGGCCCGTCTGAGCTTTGGTCGGTGCGTCCTGTGCGGTTAGAGCTGCCCAGCCGCCCCAATCCAGCCAGTGCGTTCCGACCGTCGCGCTAATCGCCTAAGCGCGCTGGCGCTGGGTGTTGCCGCCGCTGCTGCCGCTTCTGTGGCGAGTCCGGGCGAGGCGCGGGCGCAGTACGTCAGCTACGGTCCATTTGAGACCTACAGCCCGACGCTATTCCGCGAAGGGCCAGGCTTTAAGGTGCTGGGCGACGGGCTGGTGCTGCATCCGGGGCTCGCGACCGAGCTGGGTTACGACAGCAACGTCTTGATGTCGCGTACCGCCGGGGATGCCGGGGTGCTGCGGCTGCGCGCTCACATTGACGTGGCGACGCTGTCGCCGCAGCGACTCAACATCGATGGGGTGGAAAACCCGGACGCGCGGCCCAAGCTGGTGTTTCGATTTGGCGCTGGAGTCGAGTATCGGCAGTTTTTCTCGCGCGACTTTCGCGTGGGGACGACGCAGCAGTTTAACGCCAGCAGCGACGCTGACCTACAGATCAAGCCCGGCGATCCGCTGTCGCTGCGCATCTACAACAACTTCTTAGTCACCAACGACGCGCGCAACCTGGAGATTGCCAGCAGCCAGACTTTTGCGCCGCGTATCTACAACCGCATCGGCCTGCTCGGCACGTTTCGTCCACGCAACGGACCGCTTGAGATTGGCCTTGGTGAGTCGTTTCGCGTCGACCACTACATCCAGTCGGATCTGTCGGCGGGGCGGGCGCTGTCTAACGACGTGAACCTGTACGGCTCGCTGCGCGTGCTGCCCGAGACGCTGGTGAAGCTGGAAGTGCGGTCCTCGTACGTAAGTTTTTACGGCTTGGGCGCGGCTGTGCCAGCTTCGGTGCCGCTGCGTATCGTCGCTGGCGTGCAGAGCCTGCTGACCTCATGGCTGGGCGCGTCGCTGTATCTGGGCTATGGCAACAGCTTGCACTACGGTCTTGATGCTGTGCAGCTGGTGGGCGGGACCGACGGGGCGCGCTACAATAACTTCGTCGGTGGGCTGGAGGCGCGGCTCCTCTTGTCGACCAAGTTGCGACTGTCGGCTGGCTGGGCGCGCGACTTTTTTGACTCGATCTATGCGACGTATCTGCGCGACGACCATCTGTACCTGCACTACGAGCAGAACCTGTGGCGCAGCTTGACGGTGCGCTCTGGGCTGGATGTGTATCTGCGTCAGTACGGGCCGCTGGTGCCGCCGCAGACCCTGTACTATCGCGCCTACAAAAATGGAGCCACCTCGCGCAGCGACGTGCTGGTCAGCTTCAATGCCGAGGCAACCTATCG
Organism: Deltaproteobacteria bacterium; assembly: GCA_017990795.1. Lineage (GTDB taxonomy): Bacteria > Myxococcota_A > Polyangia > Palsa-1104 > JAEUJZ01 > JAGNNG01. The sequence goes on along the minus strand of JAGNNG010000038.1, from coordinate 7,849 downwards.
ACCGCTGTCGTGGCTTGAGACCGGCATCAGCTATAGTGTCCTCGATGACATCACGGACTTTGGCTTTGTCGACGGAGCTGGCACGCGCCTCGACGCTGCCTTTGTCAAGCATGTGCTGCTGTTCAAGGTCGACCTGGCTTACTGACGGTCTGCTGGCGATGAAAAGACCGCTGCTACTTGCGCTACTGCTTTCGCTGGGCTGTTTTTCGGGGCCAAAAGCGACGGTGGTGCGGTCCTCCGAGCGACCTCCAGCGGTCGATATGAGCCTGGGCCCCGCCGACGTGTTCGAGGTCCGCGTCTACGGCGAGCCCGAGCTGACCAGCACGTATCGCGTCTCTAACGACGGCAGCATCGACTTTCCGCTGATTGGCAACGTCGTCGTGCGCGGTCGAACGGCGCCACTCGTCGGTGAAGAGATCCAGCGCCGCCTGCTTAGCTACCTAAAGCACCCGCAGGTAAACGTCTTTGTCAAAGAGGTGAACAGCAAAAAAATCACCCTCTATGGCCAGGTGCGGAATCCCGGGACCATCAACTATGTCGAGTCGATGACCATCGCGCAGGCGATTAGTGTCGTCGGTGGTCTAACGACGATGGCGGCGCGGGAGCGGGCACGAGTGACGCGGCTACGCGACGGCAAGACCGAGACCTCGGACGTAAACCTAAAAGCCGTGGCCGAAGGCACCCTGACTTTTTACCTGCTGCCCGGCGACGAGATCTTTGTGCCCGAGCGAATTTTCTAAGCCAGCCACCCGCTTTTAACAGCGAATGCCCCCCAGGGGCTGGTCGGGGTGGCGACCGCTGTTGCGCCTCGGCGGTTAACCACTCAACAAAAAAGTACAAAAGCCGTTATAATCGTGGCAATGCGCAGAACGCTCGTCGCTGCTGTAGTTCCCCTTTGGCTGTGTGGGCTGGCTGCACCTTCGGTGGCGTTAGGTCAGTCAGCGTCAGCAACGACTCGCAGCGAGCCCGGTGAAGACTGCACCAAGCTAGCCAAGCGAGTGTACGGGTCCAATCCCAGTGCTCTGGCCTTTTTACAGGCCAAAAATCCCGGACTGTGTGGCAAGCCGCTGCTCGCTGGGATGCTGGTGCAGACGCCGCCGCTGCCGCAAAAGACGGGAGCCGCTAAGAAGGCAGCGTCGGACCTGCCGCGGTTGTCCTACGTAGGTCCAGCGGTGCGCACCAAGACCAAGGGCGGCTGGATGGAAGCGCTGCCCGGTCAGCCCATCGACAAGAAGATGCGCATCGAGACCAGCAGCACTGGTGGTGCCGAGGTCAATGTCGAAAACAAGGTCAAGCTGCAGCTCGATCCGAACTCGACGATGGTGATTAAAAACCTGCCGCGTGCTGGCAAGACCGGCGGTGGCGAGGTGCAACTGGTCGACGGGACGCTGCGTGCAGGCATGGCGGAGACCAAAGAGGGTGCCAAGCCCGCCGCGCCGCTCACCGTCAAGATGCCGACTGGAGAGGTGAAGCTGTCAGGTGGCGCGCGCATCGACGCGGACGGCAAGCAGCGCTCGATGGTGTCGGTGTATCAGGGCTCGGTGTCGGTGCGCTCGATGGGGACGATGATCACCATTCGCGCCGGGCAGGGCACGCTGATCTTGCAAGGCCAAGCGGCGCAGCAGCCCAAGGACTTGCCGACGGCACCGCTGTGGTCAGGCAAAGGTCAGGCACCGGCTGCGGACGAAGCCACCAAGCCATTTTTGGTCATCGCTGTCGGCGGTCTGCTGGAGTCGCAGCCCAAAGGTGAGGTCGTGGTCGACTTCGCGCCAGTCGCTGGTGCGGCGAACTACAGCGTCGAGATCGCCCGCGATGCCGCCTTCAATGATCGCAAGGCTGGCGGGGAGATCCCGGCGCCGCCGCTAAAGTCACAGCTTTCGCCAGGTCAATACTTTGCGCGGGTCAGTGCGCTCGACGCCGAGCGGCTGGTTGGCCCACCGTCGCCGGTGCGCTCGTTTTATGTCATCACGCTGCGCAGCAATGCCAGCGTCGTCGGTGTCCCAGTGCAAGACGGCGGCGCTACTGGTGGCGTGCAGATGATGCTGGTGCGCGCTGAGTCGGCGGTGATTCAGGCCTCTGGCGCGGGTCTGCCTCTGCAGCTCTCGGTGGATGGCGGCCTGCCGCTCGACTGTCGCAATGAGCGCGGTGTGACCCTGGGCCCGGGTGAGCATCGACTCAAGCTCAGCCTAGCTGATGCCCAGTCAGAGCTGTTGGTGTCGGTATCGCAGCCGCCGCCCCCGCCCCCAGCGTATCTAGAGCCGCAAATCGAGCCGATCGAAGTGCCGGTACCGGTCTATTCCGCGGGCTTCCCGGGTCGCTCTGTGACGCCGCGGACGCGCGTGTACGGTCTTTTGGGCTTCGGCTCGACGCTGACTGCCAAGACGGCCAACGTCTTTCGCTTCGATCTCGGCGGTGAGCTATCGCTGCTCAAAGACCGCCTGTCGATCGAGGCCAACCTGCCGCTGCTGTATTACAGCTCGCTGTATGAAGGCGCCAAGGACGACAACACCGTCGCGTTGTCCGATATGTCGCTGGGCGCCAAAGTAGTGGCGGTGTCGGCGTTTGAGCGGCACCTGTTGCTGGTACCGATGCTGCGGCTGCAGCTTCCGACGCGAACGTTCAATGACTCAAATGGCGTGCGCATGCGTCCGGTGACGATTGATCCGGCGCTGGGTCTGGCGGCGCTAGTAGGTCCGCTTGGGCTGCAGACGACGCAGGGACTGACGACGACGGTCAACGTGCCGTCCACGCAGCTGCGCTGGACGATGGGCTACGGTGCCGAATACCGATTCTGGAAACTTGGCCTTCTGGCGCAGCTAGATGCCGCGGTTGGGATTTCTGGGGCGGCACAGACGGGAGCGGCCCTGGGTGGTGGTCTGCGACTGCAGCTGGGACCGTGGAACGTGCTGACGGGCGTGCGCGGCGGTCTGGGTGCTGGTGGTCAGGACGTGTTTGGTCGCTACTACTTCAGCCTCGGTCTGGAGTGGGCGCCCGGCGACAGTCGTCACTAGCAGCCAGCGTCAAGTGCAAGCTCTCGGGGGCCGGGCATCGCGTGCAGTCGCAGCGGTCTAGCTACCGCCGCAGTCTCGGATTAAGCTAGGCCCCATGCTGTTAGCGGTCGATATCGGCAACACCAACATTGTCTTTGGCATCTTTGAGACCTCGGTAGCCGGCGACACGCCCCGTCTGCTCACGCACTTTCGGGTCGAGACGCGCAAGGCGAGAACCGAAGACGAGTACGCCGCGATCCTGGCCACGCTGCTGCAGCTGCACGGGGTGCCATTTTGTGCCAGCACAGACCCGACAGCCATCGCAGCCGAAGGAGCAGCAGTTCAGGCGCTGGCTGGTGAGTCCGCGCCGCTTCAGCCCCTATCGGTGCAGCGTCACGAGCGAGGAATCTCGGCTGGCATCTTGGCGACCGTGGTGCCACCGGTGCTGTCGGCGTTTCAGCGGCTGTTCCGACGCTATCTTCACATCGACCCGGTTGTCGTCGGGCCGGGCACGCGCACCGGCATGCCGATTCTGTATGACAACCCGCGCGAAGTCGGGGCCGACCGCATCATCAATGCCGTCGCTGCTTACGAGCGCTATCGCTCCGGCTGTATCGTGGTCGACTTTGGCACCGCCACGACTTTTGATGTCGTAACCCCCAAAGGTGAGTATCTGGGCGGGGCAATTGCGCCGGGAATTGGCATCTCTGCCGATGCGCTGTTTCATGCTGCGGCCAAGCTGCCACGTGTCGAGTTATTGCGGCCTCGCTCGGTCATCGGCAAAAACACCGTCAGCAGCATGCAGTCGGGGCTGGTCTACGGCTACGTCGGCCTAGTCGATGGCATCGTCGAGCGCATGCGTGCCGAAGTGGACTTTCCCGTGCGTGTTATCGCCACAGGTGGGCTGGCGCGCCTCCTCGGCAGTGACAGCCGCACCATCGAGGAGTGCGACGAGTTTCTAACCCTGACCGGTCTGCGCATCATCCACGAGCGCGAGCTGCGCAAAGGCCTGCGGACGTGACCGCTCGCGCGCGCCCACCCGGCTTTGCCGAGCGCCTGGGTGCCGCCGTGTTTGCCCCGGCACGGGCGGCGCGGCTGCTGTGTAGCGGTGGGCGAGGTGGCTGGTCCGACGCAGCGCTGCTGATGTTGCCGCGACTTGGGGCCAGTCAGCCGCAGCTGGTTGCCGACCAGCTTAGTCGCCTAAGTGCTGATGGACCACGCGCGCTGCCCGGGATGGTGCTGGCGCTCTTGACCGCGCTCCTGCCGGATCTACTTGGGATCTCGCTTGGGGCGGTGGTGATGTCGCTGCTCCTCGGCAAAAATGAGCGCCTGCTGCCCGCGTCGCTGACGTTCGGCCTGTGCGCGCAGGCCTGGCAGGGCTGGTTATTTGTGCACGTACTGTCGGCGCTGCTGCTTAATCTGATACATACAGAGCCCGGCCAGCTACTGCGCACCGCGATTCAGTTAGCAGCGCTTTTGGTTTGGGTGGGCTACGCTGGGATTGGTTTTCTGGCCGCGCGACAGCTGGCGGCGCGGCTTGCTCGGTCCGAAGAGCTGCAGAAGCTCCAAAGCTGATGTCGGAGAACAGGTTTGCATGAGCACAGAACTACAGACATCTCCCTCTGAGCCAAGCTCGGCGCTGCTGCGCTGGTGCGGTCGCTTGCTGCTGGCGGCGCTGCTGGTGCTGGTCGGGTTTAACCTGCTGCCCTCGCGCACTAATAGCGGGCGCAGTCATGCCAAAGGCGGTCGCGAGGCCCTGGACTTTTCAGTGCGGCGCATCGATGCTGCCGCCGGCCCCGGCAGTGAGTTTCACCTGACCGCCGAGCGTGGCCATCCTGTGCTGGTCGACTTTTGGGCGACCTGGTGCGGACCCTGCAAAGAGTCGCTGCCCATCTTGGATCAGGTCCACGCGCACCTTCAGTCGCAAGGTCTACG
>JAGNNG010000038.1:0-2824 GCA_017990795.1 Deltaproteobacteria bacterium | reverse complement strand
GTCATCTGCTCGCTGCTGCTGCTGGTTGGTGGGCTGGTGCTCGCGGGCTTGCTTTGGGCGCCGCAGCTGGTGGCGAGCTGGGCCCCCGGATACGCGGCGGATAAAGCGGCCCTGACGACGCTGCTGACCCGGATCATGATGCCGTTCTTGCTGCTGGTGTCGCTGGCAGCGGTGGCGATGGGGATGCTCAACGCGCAGCAGCGGTTTGTAGCCCCGGCCCTGGCTCCGGCGCTGTTCAATGTGGTGACGGTGACAGTCGGTGGCGGTCTATGGCTGTTTGGCGAGGGGCAGTCGCAGCTAGCGGCGGTGGGCTGGGCGGTGGCGACGCTGCTGGGAGGCTTGCTGCAGCTCTTGGTGCAGGTGTGGCCGCTGTGGCGTAGTGGCTATCGCTTTGCCTTGCTATTTGATTTTCGCTTGGCTGATCCGGCGCTGCGGCGGGTGCTGTGGACGATGGCGCCAGCGACGATAGGCCTAATGGCGACGCAGGTAAATATCTACGTCAGCTCCTCGTTTGCCTCGACGGAGAGTGGGGCTGTGACCTGGCTGCAGGTGGCGTTTCGGCTGATGCAGCTACCCATCGGCATGTTTGGGGTCGCCGTCGGTACGGTCGCACTGGCGCGGGCTGCTCAGAGCGCCTCTGAGACAGACCTGACGGTGGCGATGCAGGGCGTGCGCGAGACCTTGCGGCGCGGGCTACTGCTGGTGTCGTTTTGGACCTTGCCGACGGCGGTGGTGCTGTGGGTGCTGGCGACGCCGATCTTGCGCATCATCTACCAGCACGGGGCCTTTGCCGCCACCGACACCCTACAGGCCGCTGAGGCGCTGCGACTGTACGCGGTGGGCCTTTTGGCATACGCCGCTGTGAAAGTGGTGGCCCCAGTCTTTTACGCGCTAAAGCTGCCGCGAGTGCCGGTGCTCGCAACGATCTTAGCTGTGCTGGGTAGTGTGCTGTGGTGCGTGCTGCTACACCCGGTCTACCAGTTTCGAGCGCTAGCGCTGGGGACCAGCCTGGGAGCCGTAATCAACCTGGCGGTGCTGCTGATCAGCTTTTCACGACGCTATGGAGGCCTGTTCACACCCACGGTGGTGCTATCGCTGGCTCGGATGGCGGCGGCCAGTGCATGTGCGGGTCTGGCAATGTGGGCGATGGTAGGCGTATGGCTTGGCAAAAACGCCACAGAGCTTGGCATAACTGCCACATCCATCTGGGGCTGCATCTTGCTACTTGGGGTAACGCTGGCGATCGGTGGTGGGACTTACGTGACGCTGTGCCTGCTGATGGGCGTGTCTGAAGTCCGCGAGGTGGGTGAGGCACTGCAGCGACGGTTACGACGAAGAAAAGCGCCGTAGCCGTCGCTGCTAGAGCAGGTTGGGATCTCCAAACACTGCCCTATTGAAAACTACATCGACGACCAGGTTAGCGTCATCGAGTACTTGACGGTGCAGGACTGGCCAATGGGCTGCTTGCAAGTAGGGCCCATCGAGACCTGCATCGAGTTCGCGCGGTCCTGGGTGATGATCGCGTCAAACGTGTTTGCACCGGTCGAGGTGAAATCCGTTAGAGACGATGCTGCGTACTGGCACGACGAGTTAGCAAGGGTGGTTGGCCCAAAGCTCAGAGTTCCCTTGTTGCAGCGGACTGGGCCCGTTCCAAGGATGGTGGCGCCGTCTGCCGACTGCAGGGTGATGTTGCCGTTGGCATCGTTGGTGATCTTGCGATCGCCGGAGATGTCGGCAGCGGTGACACCCAGGTTACAGGTCTCAGAGATGACCTTAACGTTGGTTGCCTTGTAGATGCCGGTCTTGATCTGGTTTGGAACTACGCCGCTGGGGCAGGCGCCGGTGCCAGAATCGGGAAGATCAAATAGGTCACCACCGCAGGCAGTGGCAAACAGAGCAGGCAGTGCCAGTAGGGCGAGAGATGCAGAGAGCTTCTTCATCGTAAGACTCCTTTTTAGCTAGTTAGACTGCTGAATAAGAAAAAAGCAGCCCGGTGAGGGGCTGCTTTTGAACTACAGGCCGGCGCCGGGCTTGTCAGAGATCTTGACCGGGTTTGCGGTGGTGCCGATTGGTGCCGTGGTGTCAACCTTCGGCGCGACTGGCATCTTGCCAGCGGTCTTGGTGGTCTTCGCTGCTGGCTTTGCGCCAGCCTTGGGAGCCTCAACCGGGGTGCCAGCGGGAGCGGCTGGGGTGCAGGCAGCCAGCTTGGCCTCGCTCTCGGCCAGCTTGGCCTTGCTGCTGTCCAGCTCGGTCTTCATGGCGTCCATCGACACCTTCATGGTGTCGACCTGGCCCTTGAGCTGGTCGGAGTTCGAGGTGACCTTGGCCAGCTGCTCCTTGGTCTTGTCCAGCTCTTCCTTGGACTGATCACAGCCGCTGGCGAGCGTCATACCAAGAACAAGAGCCACAGCCGACTTAGAAACTTGAGCGAGGAACTTCATAGTAATTCTCCTTGTTGTCAGAGTGAGGAGGGCCGACCCACCGGCCCCGATTTTCATTACCCAGCCACTAGCATGTACCGGGCCAGTTGCCAAAAACAGTTTGCGACCTTGCTACCTTTGTCTCGCTGCCAAAAACTCCGAGTGTGGGCGCTTGCCCACAGCTGCTGCGACGGCAATTTTTGTTGGGCAGTGCAGCCTGTTCGAAGTGCCCAGTTTTAGTACACGCGCTCATGTGGCAGATGTTCACGGGGGGACCTGAAGTACTGAAACGGCGAATACGACAAAAAATTCGAAACGCGGCTCGTGTACAAACAGACAAAGTCTTCCACTTGTTCGCCAAAGCGCGAGTTTTCTGCGCCCGCTTTGAACAGCGGCCCCCAAAA
>JAGNNG010000500.1 GCA_017990795.1 Deltaproteobacteria bacterium | reverse complement strand
GTGACGTTGACGTTGGCGTAGCCGCGATTCTTGTAGAAGTCGTTGATGGCGATGATGTCGTTGCTGAGCTTCGTGCGATTGAAGGTGTCGCCTTCTTTGACCTTCAGGCCGCGCACCATCTCGTCGCGCGTCAGCAGCAGCTCGCCTTTAAAGTCGAGCTTCCCAATCTGGTAGATCTCGCCTTCCTCAATCGGGATCGAGATATAGAGGAAGCGCTTGTCGGCGGACATCTCGACCTGCGGCTTGCCGATCTTTACCGTCACATAGCCACGGTCGTAATAAAACGCCGTTAGCAGCAGCACATCGCGCTCGAAGGCATCTTCGCGATACGTGCCTGCCGAGGTCAGAAAGGACAGCCAGTTGCCTTCCTGCGTCGCCATCACGCCGCGTAGCTCAGAATCGGTGGCGTGCTTGTTGCCTAGGAACTGGACCTTGCGGACCTCGACCTTGGCGTGCTCGTCCACGTAGAAGTAGACATCAATCTGCGTCGGCGAGAAGACCTTGACCTCGGACTTTACGTCGGCCAGATAGAAGCCTTTTTCGACGTACAGGTCGTGGATCTTCTCGACGTTGCGCTTGACCTTGGCGGGGTCAAAGATGGTGTCCTTCTTTAGATCCAGCGTCTCGTTGATCTTGTCTAGGCCCACTTCCGAGTTGCCTGCGACGTAGATCTTGCGAATGGTGCGCTTCTCGCGAACGACGTAGGTGATCGCCAGTCCGCCTTCGGAGCCTTCCTCGGCCTCGACGCGCACGTCGTCAAACGAGTTCATGCGCCAGATGGCTTTGATGTCCTCTTGAATCAGCTTCAGCTCTAGCGGCTGTCCGACCTCAACCGGCTTTTGCCCCGGTCTTTCCTCGGCAGACAGGGCGCGCTGGATGGCGGCTGACTCGACCTTGATATTGCCCCGGAACGAGATGCGCTCGACGGGGCGGCCAATCGGCATGTCCTCATCGGCGTGCGCTGGTGAAGAGAGCACGCCGCTGACGACCAGCATGCTTAGGATGGCCAGCAGGCGACTTAGCCTTGTTCCAAGCCTGCTGCCTTGCCACATCTTTTGTATACGCGACTGATTCACTCGGCACACTGCGCAGGAGTCGAGGCCGGATGCGAGGGTTCTTGGGTGGTATCGATGATCACGCCTTCGTGCATCTGTAGTCGCCGAGGCATCCGCATGGCCAGGTCTTCGTTGTGGGTTACTACAATCATCGTCATACCGCGCTCGCGATTCAGGTCGAAGACCAGCTGGTGGATGTCGGCCCCGGTCCGCGCGTCTAGGTTGCCGGTGGGCTCGTCGGCCAGAAGAAGTCGTGGCTCCATCAGCAGGGCTCGCGCCAAGGCCACCCGCTGCTGCTCTCCACCCGACAGCTCGCCGGGACGGTGCTGCAGCCGATGACCTAGATGCACGCGCTTGAGTAGCTCGGTCGCGCGCTTGGTCGCTTCTGCTCGCGGCAGCCCCGCAATCAGGCCCGGCATCGAGGCATTCTCCAGCGCCGTAAACTCCGGCAGGAGGTGATGAAACTGAAAGACAAAGCCGATGGTGCGGTTGCGAAAAGCCGCCAGAGCCGCAGCGCTCATGCTGGTGACTTCGACGCCATCGATGAGCATCTGGCCTTGGCTGGGGGCATCTAACGTTCCAAGCACATGCAGAAACGTAGACTTTCCAGCACCAGACGCGCCAACGACAGCGACCATGTCGCCAGCGGCAACGGTCAGCGACACCCCACGCAGCACGTCTATCCGCCTTCCTTCGAAGTCGAAAGACTTGTGCAGCGCTTTTATCTCGACGTGAGCACCCGGCATTTCGGTATTAAGGCGTCGGAGCGTACTTATCCAGCCCCGCGGTGTCAAATGGCGTCTGAGGCGAGTTTAGGTATTTGCGGGATTTGGTCACAAAGGTGCGGCTACGGCCAAAGGGGTGGGGCATGTCTAGCCAAAGCAGCGCAGCAGTGGGTTTTATTTCCGCTATCCATCGTCAGCGCTTGACGCGCGCGCTTGGACCATCACACACTGTAAACAGTAGGTACGGCGACCCTTGCACTCGGAGAACCCCCATGCTCGACCCATGGATTATTGAGCAAATCCGCAAACGGGAAGAGGACGAGCGGCGTCACCGGGAACAGCGTCCCGAGATCGAAATTCCCGAGTACCCACCCATGCCCCCGCGTGGCCGCGACGGCTATCGCGACGACTACAGCGGCGGCTACGGCGACGAGGGCGAGCAGCCCGGTGGCGAGCGCGGCGTCGTCATCATTGATCTGTAAGTAGAGCGCTGGCTCCATAGCGGTCAGCGCAGCAAGCTCGGCCCAGGTCCACGCGAAAATAGTGAGATCGGTCGCGGCTGCTCTCGGGTTAAGTTTCTGGCGTGGATGCTCTAGCGCTAAAACAACTCCTTGATTCCGTCGCTGCTGGTCAGACATCGGTAGCGGCTGCAACGACCCAGCTCTCAAGGCTGCCCTTTGCGGACCTGGGCTTTGCCCGTGTGGACCACCATCGCCAGCTGCGGGTCGGCTTTCCCGAAGTCGTGCTGTGCGCAGGCAAGCAGGTCGCGCACTGCACCGCTATCTTCGTCGAGCTCGCGGCTACCGGCGGCAACGTCCTGGGCACTCGCTGCTCGGAAGAGGAAGCGCTTGCGGTCCAAGCGGTGCTGCCGAGG
>JAGNNG010000499.1 GCA_017990795.1 Deltaproteobacteria bacterium | reverse complement strand
CCAGCACCGGATACGGCATCAGGTCGCGCTCGTCTTCTTGGTTTGGCGCTAGCTCGGCACTGGCCGGAATCTTGATCGTCTCGGTAATCCCCGACAGCCCCGCCGTCTGCAGCAGGTAGTCGAGCAGATAGTTCACCACCGTCTTAGGCAGATTGGCAATGGGAGCCAAGCAGCCCATTAAGTCGCCGCCGACCGTCGTGTAGCCGACCGCCTTTTCGCTCATATTCCCGGTCTGCAGAAACAGGCCATCGACGGAGTTTGACCAGTTCCACATCCGCTGCGCACGCAGCCGCGACTGAATGTTTTGCACCGTCAGTGGCGTCAGCTTCTCGCCCGGCTGCAGCATCTGCTCGGCGGCGGCGACCTCACGCTCAAAGGCATCGTCGATGGACAGACAAGCAAAGGGCACGCCCAGCTCACGCGCTGCAACTTCGGCGGCCAGCCGCGTCTGCGCCGAGGAGAACCGCGTCGGCATGTAAAACGCGCGCAAGATCTCCGCCGTTTTCGCAGCCACCGTCGCTGGGCCCTGCGCTGCGTACTTCTTTTGCAGGTAGCGGTGCGCAATCAGCAAGCACAGCAGCGAGTCCCGTCCGCCCGACAGCGCTACTCCGATCTGACGAAATGCGCGCGTCTTTTCGAAGTAATCACCGACGCCCAGCGCCATTGCGTTGAGCAGATCCTCGCAGAAGTCGATCTGTGCTGAGCGCGCCACCGCTGGTCCCGGCAGAAAGAAGCTGCGATGCGGCGGCACCGGATACGCCAGTGTCCGCGAGCTGGCCGTAGAGCCCGGAATCGGCACCACGTACAGAGCCGGTGGACCGTCGCTGGTGTCCGCTGCCGGCAGGGCGCGCAGGCGATAATCGGCGCGCGCCGTAAACTCGGTGCGATCGCTGCGCCAGGTGGTGTTTTCAGCACGCACGCGGCTTGGGCGATCGAGGTCCACCGTCACCGTGGTGTTGCTGGCCACAAAGCGCGGTGACTCGTGAACCAGGCGTCCGCAGCTGGCGACAAAGCCGCCGCCATCAAACACCAAGCCATCGTTGGCACCGACGGCATTTACATACAAAATCGTGGTCAAGTTATCGCTGGCGCGGGTGCAGATCATCTCGCGCCTTGTTGCACTGACTCCCACCCGAAACGGAGACGCCGACAGGTTTACCACCAGCTCGGCACCGTGATAGCAGCGACGGCGCATCGGCCCATCGGGCGACCAGATGTCCTCGCACACCTCCAGCGCGATGCAGCCAAAGTCGCCGCGAAACAACAGATCGCCAAACGGCACCGGCTCATGATCTGGTAGCTGCACTCGGGAAAGCAGCCCGGGGAAGCCACGCGCCAGCGTCCGCGCCTCGTAAAACACGTTGTATAGCGGCAGCTTTTCTTTGGGCACCAGCCCGAGCACCCGCCCGCGATGTAGCAACGCCGCGCAGTTATAAACCGAGTCCATCGTCGCGCACAGCGTCCCCAGCACGATCACCGAAGACAGCTCGGCGGTGGCCTGGGCGATCCGCACCAGCGCCTGCTCCTGCGCTTTGACGAAGCCGGGCCACAGCAGCAGATCCTCAGGAGGGTAGCCGCCGATGACCTGCTCGGGAAAAGCGATCAGCGTCGCATCCTGTGCCGCCAGCGCGCGCGCCGCGTCGATGATTAAAGCCGTATTGTCGTCGACTGCACCGACGGTCGTATTCAAACTGGCCAGGCCTAGCCGCACGAGCCTCATCCGCGATCCTTGTCGTTACGTCGCCGCTGTGGCGATCAGTTGCTGGATGGTTTCAAACAGTCGATCCGAGAGCAGCAGCGGCCACGCGGCAGCACCGGTCGGCGCGTCTGCAGGGGGACACTCTAGCGCTGAAAGGTGACTCGGCAGAGCAGCAATCTGACGCTGGACCTCTGCCCGTCGCGTAGCCAGCGATGGCAAGCCTGCACACGGCGCGTGACCTCGCCACAGCGGCTGTAGCAGCGGCTGCCCGCCTGCCAGCGGTGCCTCGTCGGCAAAGGTCAGCACGTCGTGATCGGCAAAGCGATACGCCTGCAGCATCCCCGGCAGCGTCGCTTTGCCCGACCCTTTGGCCAGCTTCATCGTCAGCTTGCCGTAGCCATTTAGGACCAGCTTGCCGACTGCGCCCACGCCCGTCGCTGCATCGGGCGAGCAAGTAATGTTCTCGCCCACGCCAAATCCGTCCGCGCCGGCCCGCGCCAGCTCGCGCACGCGATACTCGTCCAGGCCGTCCGAGACCAGCACCTTCACATGCGGGGCGCCCAGCTCGGCTAGCAGGGCCTTGGCTCTGCGTACGCTGTCGACGGTCACGCCTGAGTCGATGCGAATGCCGGTGCAGCGTCCCCCGGTCGCGCGCACTGCCGTCTCGATGCCACGCCAGGTGTCGTAGGTGTCTACGAGCAGCGTCGCAGCCTCGGGAAAGAGGTCGCAAAAGCGCGAGAAAAACTGGCCTTCGGTGTCCGTGACTGGGATGCCTAGCTGCTCGACGGCCTGGATGGCAAAGTGATCCATCGTGCCCACCGAGGGAATGCCGTGTCGCTGCGTCGCCGCCAGATTGCTGGTCGCGCTGCAGCCCGCCAGATACGCCGCATAGGCAGCATCGACGGCAGCCTGGGGATGCGTCCGCCTCTGACCAAACTCCAGCACCGTGCGCTCGA
>JAGNNG010000498.1 GCA_017990795.1 Deltaproteobacteria bacterium | reverse complement strand
GAAGAGTGACTTCCAGGTTGCTGATGAGAATCAGGCATCGCGCTATTCCTTTGCCGGTTCGCTAAAGTGGCCTAGCGAGCCTCGGTAAGCCATGCACGCAGCGTCGAGCCAAGCACCCGGGGCGCAAAGCGCAGCTCTGCTGGTGTACGACAGCCCGTCAGAAAAGTGATGGCGCGGACGGTGTCGATCACACCCTGCAGATAGCGCACTGTTCCCTCGTAACCACCCGCTTTGTAGGCGCGCAGCACCGGTGCAGCAAGGCCGCCCACCGTTGCTCCCAGTGCCAGCGCATGCGCAACATCGACCCCGGTCCGCAGTCCGCCCGTCGCAATGATGGTCAAGCCCAGGTCAGCAAGCAGCCCCACCGATGCGCCGGTTGGAATGCCCCAGTCCCACAGCTCTTCGCCGAGCGCCCGTAGACCCGCCTCTGCACGCTTGGTCTCGACCCCGACCCACGACGTGCCACCCGCGCCGCTGACATCCACTGCCGTAATGCCCAGGCTGCGCACCGCCAAGCCGACACTGCGCGACAGACCACAGCCGGTCTCTTTGACCACCACCGGGACGCTCAGCTCCTCGTGCAGGCGCTTTAGCACCTCACGGCCCGAGCGAAAATCTCGATCTCCCCCCGGCTGTATCAGCTCCATCGCCGGATTTAGGTGTACGCACAGTGCATCCGCACCGACGTCATCCACCAGCTTTTGCAGCTGCGCGGTCGACATCTCACGCGCTTGCACCAGGCCAATGTTGCCCAGCAGCAACATCGTCGGAGCCACGTCCCGAACGGTGTACGTTCGCGTCGTCTGCGGGCGAATCGCCATCGCGCGCTGCGAGCCAAGGCCAAAGCCCAGGCCTAGTTCTTCGGCAACTCGCGCTAAGTCGCGGTTTAGCTGCTGCGCTTCGTCGGTGCCACCGGTCATGGCACTGATCACAATCGGCGCTTTGAGCTTCTTGCCCAGCACCATCGTCGTCAGATCCACGTCGTCCACGTGACGATCTGGCAGCGCATCGTGAATCAGCTGCACTTGATCAAGCAGCGTGCCTTTCTGCCGAAACTCGACCTCGCCCGAGGCGCACAGCGCGATGTGATCCGACTTGCGCTGGCTGATCAGAGCCTGCTGCTCACCGTCGGAGGCAGGGGCAAGACCCAGAACGCTTTGCGCGTGCGCCGGGACAGAAGAACCGGCTGTGCCTGAGTTGGCAGCAGACGACGCGCCAGCGGGGCTGGCCTGTGAACTAGGTACGGAATCGACGGGGTGGCTCATGCTCGGAAGTCTCCACAGTGGCTGCCGCAGGGCAGGCAAAGTGTGTGCCACATCCGCCGTAGAACCGGAAGAACTGGCGCTTGATGGCGCCAAATTTTTGCGCAGCGTCCCGAGAGGCTTGGTCCGCACAGCGCTTTGGGTCGGTAGCTCGTGCGGATTCGCACCGATGGGCTGGCGCTTGGCGTTCGATCCGTCAGAAAGTCCGCCATCATTGGTACATAAGCTGAGCCAACACCGCCCAAACCGTTTAGACTAGCCAGTAGAGCCTATTGCCCAGCCCGTAGCAGAGCCGCCGCCAACGCCTAGTAGCCAAGCCGGAGGACCGCATGCGTGCCAACTACATCATCTTAGCCGTTCCGTTTTTTGTGCTCGCCATCCTCGTCGAGGTCTTGCTTAGCCACCGCAAGAAGCTGCGCACTTATCGGCTGCACGACAGCATCGCCAACCTGGGGTGCGGTGTCGGCTCGCAAGCCTTTGCCGCAGTCACGGGAGCCTTCGGGCTGTACGTCTACCACCAGCTGCAGAGCCACGTTGGCCTGCTGACCATCTCTGAGTCGTCGGTGCTGGCTTGGGTCGCGCTGCTGCTGATCGACGACTTTTGCTACTACCTTTATCACCGCGGCAGTCACCGGGTGAACGTGCTGTGGGCGACGCACGCGGTCCATCACCAGAGCGAGGAATACAACCTTGCGGTCGCGCTTCGCCAGAGCTGGTTTACGGGGCTTACGAGCTTTGTGTTTTACCTGCCGCTGGCGCTGCTCGGGTTTCCGCTGGCGATGTTTCTGACGATGCGAACCATCAACACGCTGTACCAGTTCTGGATTCACACCCGTCCCATTGGCAAGCTCGGGGTGCTCGAGTGGTTCTTGAACACGCCGTCGCATCATCGCGTCCACCACGGCGTCGATCCGCGCTACATCGACCGCAACCACGCGGGCATGTTCATCATCTGGGATCGTCTGCTTGGCACCTTCGAGCCCGAGGACACCGAGCCGGTCTACGGCACCGTCAAGCCCCTGGCCAGCTTCAATCCGCTGTGGGCCAACTTCGCCGAGTTTGCCCGCCTGTGGGAGATGTCCGTCGCCACCACCCGCCTCCGCGACAAGCTCAAGCTGTGGTTTGCGCCGCCGGAGTGGCGCCCAGCCGACCTTGGCGGAGTCGTGCAGATTCCCGAGGTCAGTCGCGCGACGCAGCACATTTACGGCGTGCAGACCTCGCTGCCGCAGACGGTGTATGTGATCACTAGCTTTGCGCTGACGTTCGTGGCGGCGGTGCTGTTCCTTGGCGTGCAACAGCAGCTATCCGGACTACACAATGCCATCTACGTCGCTGAGCTGACCATCGCGCTGGCCACCGTCGGCGGCATCACCGAAAACAAGCCCTGGGCAGC
>JAGNNG010000497.1 GCA_017990795.1 Deltaproteobacteria bacterium | reverse complement strand
TTGCGGATCCCCGTCCAGAACCAAGACCACTTTGCCGCGCACGTCGATGCCTTTGTAGTCATCCCACTGCAGCTCTGGAGCGGTGATGCCATAGCCAACAAACAGCAGCTCTACATCGCGCAGGTTTGTGGCGGTTGTTGGCTCGGGCGTGGTGAGGACCAGCTCTGCCGGGCCGACGGCGATCTGCACCGGCATCGTGGTCGCGATGGAGCGAAAGCTGGCTACCCCGGTCTGTTGGGAGCGTACCTCGGTCAGCGCGAAGCCTTGAGAATAGCCGTCGCTGCTAACTCCAGACAAACCGACTTGCTGCAGGCGACTTTTGACGTACCGCTGTGCCTCCCGCTCTCCTGGGCTGCCTAGTTGTCTTCCTGCCAGCTTGCTGTCAGCCAACAGTCGAGTCGTTTCGCGCAGGCCATCTTTCGCAATCGTCAGGGCTGCTTTTTCTGCCGACAGTCGCTTCGGGGATGCCAGGGTCGGTGGACTGAGCAGGCCTCCCACGCAGCACACCCCCAGCAGCGACACCATTGCGGCGCGCCTATTGTCCAGCCTGCGGTAGTTGCTGGCGGCAGTAGGGGTCACAGCGTCTAGGTGAGGAAACACAGGAATCGGAGGTATGCGCATAGTTAATCTCCGATCGTAGCAGAACGCATGGATCGGAGGTGGGAGGGGCTGTGTCGGCTTAGTTTAGGAGGGTGCTGTCAATCTGCCACGTGGTCTTGAGCGGACCGTAGCCGACGCCCAGGCGCCCAACGACTGGTAGGTTGAAAAACACGCTGCCCTCTGCCGAAACCGGCACGCTGAGGCTGGCGTTGCGACCACTAAGCATGTCCATGACGTAGGTAAGCGCGGTCTTTTGGAAGACTCGCAGCGCTTGGTCTAGTCCCAGCACAAACGCGAGGTCGAGCTTGACGTCTCCGCCTGCGGCGATGGTGGACTTGCGCAGCTCTTGCTCGGCCTTCCCGGTTACGATGTCGGCAATCAGCGACGGGATGCGCGCTGCAAAGTCGTCCAGGTTGCGGATGTCGCTCTGGCTAGACTGGCAAGCACCTGGCTTGGGGGAGCCGTCGCACGTCGGGTCAGCGCTGCCGCACATGCTCATGCAGATCGCGCCCAGCGCCTCGGTGGCTTGTCCGTCAAACAGCCTGAGCGCGAGCAAGATATCCAGGGCCGGCACCGGGATGTTGTTGGGATTGTGGATCTGGATATTGACGCCGAAGACGAAAGTCAGCGCCGAGGTTGGCGGCGGCGAGCCGAGAATTGCCGCGCAGCCCAGCCGCACGATGACATCGTCGATAACCACCGGACAGTAATAGGCCGCAAGCTGCGTGATGGACGGACGCGATTTTAGCTGCAGTGCCGAGGCTGTTACAGTCGGCGGAGTCGTCGTGCCTTGAGTGTCAAGGTTGGCTAGCTCATCGAGTAAGCCGCAGCTGCTAAGCCCCAGGAGCGCTCCGCCCCAGCAGAGAGTCCATAGTGCGCAGACCGACAGGATCTGCAGCGCGGACCGCTTTTTCTTCTGAGGTCGCCAGCGGGTGGATGAGTTTGGAGCGGCTTGGTGGTTTGAGGCTGCAGACAGCGAGTTTTGCATGATGGGACTCCCAGGTGGCAGGCAGGCCAAGACTAACGAAGGTCAGACCGAGCCTATTTTCCCTCGGAAAGAGCAGTGAGGAAAGCCGCTGTGTCGCGGTGTGCCTGGACATGCTGGATTTTGTCTCGCTTTTCCTGATGCCTGCTCTGGTACTTGCTGTCGGTGGGTGTTGCCATGCATTCGGCAAGCCCGATATAGCGGCTGCTGCGGTACTTTCCCTACAGTGCGCTGGCGCGGTAATGTAGGTCAGCGTTTGTGCCAACCCTCTTTGGTTTAGGAGTGCCCATGTCGTGGAATGCGTTGCGTCGGTTGTCAGTGGTGGTAGCTGCGCCGGTGTTTTTGACCTATTTGCTGTCGGGCTGCGGCTCGGCGACCACGGGCCTTGATATCTGCAATGCCAGCTGTGCGCACGAGCAAACCTGTGGTCGCAAGGACCAGACAGGGGTCGCCAACTGCAGGACGGACTGTGCGAACAGGGCAGGGTCGCTCTCGGATCAGGACAATGCGCGGGCCAAGGAGTGCTCGAACCTGGCAGATATCCGTGCGGCTGAGCTTGCCTGCTACGCTGCCACGGCGCCTTGTAACCAGCTGACCATCTTGGCTTGCCTGGCCGAAGCCGAGAGTAAGTGCCTTAAGAAATAAGCAGAATCAGCAGGTTAAGTGACGGAATTTGCGGTTGTGGCGGGTGCGCTGCGCTTTGACCTGTGACATAGTTCTGAGCAATGCGCATCGCAACCGGGCCGTCTCAGCCCGCACCATCTGGTAATCGCTTGGAGGCCTACGAGCCTAGCAGCGGATTGTCGTGGCGGATGTGGAGCGGGCTGCTCATTGCAGCGGCTGTGCATGTTTCGTTCTTGCTGGTGGCTTATCTGCGGCCTGTTCCGCCTGCCAAGCGAAAGCTCGCCCCCATTTTGATGGAGGTCGTGGTTAAGAAGCCGACTCCGCCACCAGAGCCTGTGGCGCCCCCGCCTGTGGTGCCCCCGCCAGTGTCACCGCCCCCACCCGTGGTGCCGCCCCCGCCTTCCTCAAGTCGGCCCCTGCCCAAGGAACTGCAGCCGGTGGCTCGCGA